>JBAZZY010000060.1 GCA_041658565.1 Actinomycetota bacterium
ACGTCAGGAAGTCGCCGCCCGGGTACCCGTACGCGTCAACGGCCAGGTCGGCCGTAGTTGTCGACTCGGCCTGCGTTACCGCGATTCCGAGGCCCTGGAGCTTCGGCACATTCGTCTCGAAGCTCAGGTCGTAGAGGCTCCCCGCACTGACGTCTCGGCCCGCCGCGTGGACCCAGTAGCAACCCGCAGGCACGAAGGCCTCGCCCGGTGGATCGAGGGTCGCCGTCTCTGGGTTGTTGTATGTGGAGCCGATGATGTGGCCGATGACGTCGTCCGCGACGGTGTAAGTTCCGTCGCAGTTCGCGTCATAGAAGATGCCCATATCGACATCCACAGCTCCGCTGTGGGACGTCAGGCTCCAGGATACCGCCCTCGTCTCTTCGATCACGGTCGTCCGTGTCCGGCTCGGAGCGTTGTACAGGTACGTGATGTATGTCCCGCTCGTGTACGGGTACGATGCGACGGGACGGTCTTCCATGACATCGGTCAGGTCTTCGTAGATGACTGCGCCGCTCGCGTCCACCGCAGTCCCTACCCGGAGCGGAACGTTGGCGGAGATTGTGACCGGGGCGGAACCTTCCAGGTCATTGCTGGAGATTCGGACCTCGTCCGGCGAGACGGTCATGGTTCCGACGTTCGCCTCGAAGAGCTCCTCCGGGGACGACGTGCGAAGGGCCTGCAGCTTCACGAGGAACAGGCCGGGCATGACGTCCGTGCCGAGGAATTCCCATCCTGCCTCCACCGTGTCCGTCACGAACGCGTTGCGCTTCGTACTCGCGACGAGTTCGAACGTGCTCGGCCCAAAGATTGCGTCGTCCGCGAAGTCGGGCTCGGATTCCGCAGCGGGTGCGATGACGACGATCTCCGCATCGGAGGTCGAACCGCCTTTCCAGCCGAGGTTGTAGAGCATCTTCCGGTTGCTCGCGGCGAATGCAGTCGTGTCGAACCAGTACCACCGCCCGTCGCCCATCGTCGGCTCGCCTGTTCCCGGGCTGAACACGTTGTTCTCATAGAGCGTCGAAGCGGCCGCTCCGCCGCCAAGGCTCGCCGGGAAGCTCGTCACGGGGACATTCACGAGGACCTGGATCGTCGACGTGTTCGTCCCATCCGAGTAGTAGATCGCTCCCGCATAGGATCCCGCGGGGGTTCCGGAGGGTACGGTCAACGTCGCGGTCACCGTGTCGCTCGCACCGGGGGTGAGGCTCAGCGTCGTGTCGGACAAGCTGAGCATGGACCAGTCCACGCGCTCGTAGAACTCCACGTACAAGGTCGTCGGGACCGGAGTGCCGTCGGAAGTTCCAAACAGGGCGCTGTGGCTAATGCCCAACCCCGTGTGAATCCGGTTCGCAGGGTCGTAGACGGTTCGCACGTTGACCCTGGTCTCGCTGAAATCTCCACCGAACACGATGGGCCCGATGTAACTCTCCTCCGTGAAGCGTTCCCATACGTTGTTGCCGTTCACGTCGTACCAATCGTACACGGCGAGGACCGGGACCTGAGCGCCAACGGTGGGGTCGCTGTATGTGTAGACCTTCATGAACGCGGCACTGTTCCAGAGAGTTGCGAGGCTTGCGGCCTGCTCCAGGCGGTTCCCGGGGAAGTCCCTGTCGTTCGTCCGATAGACTCCCGTCTCGTTGAGGATCCAGAAATCGGGTCGAGTCGTCCGGAGCGAACCCGCGCCCGTATTGTTGTAGACCCACTCGAACGAGAAGGTCCCGGATCGCCGGTATACGCCGTCGCTGAGGGAGACCGCGGCCGTCGATGTCCCCATGTTCGTCAGCGTGATGTCGATTGCGTCAGAGTCTCCGGCGCGCAGGAGGTTCACGAACATGTCTCGGTGGACGCCGCCGTAGTCGCCTGCCACCCATTCGTGGACGTCCGCGACCACCCCTTCCATCTCCATCATCGCTTTGACGGCGCGGAAGGCGTTCGCCCAACCGGCTCCCTGCGAGATCGTTTCCTGCTTGACGTCATCCGCGGTCGTCTTGAGCACGGAAATGACGAGGTCCGCGGGCGGCATGGCGCCGGCATGGGTCTGGGCGTACCCATCCAGCATGAGCGCCAGGATTCCCGCCACGATCGGCGCGGCCATCGAAGTACCGCCGAACAGGTCCCACGCCTCCTCCCCGTCGAACGTTCCAAGGAAGTCGGAGACTGAATTCGTCGGGATGCCGGCGAGCCCACCATGGCCGATCGCGAGGACGTCAGGTCCGGGTTGGCCTAGCGAGTTCGGGCCTCGAGACGAGAACGGCGCAATGTCGCCATAAGGCCCTGGGCCTAGCGTGCCCGTGTCGAAGGGCCACGTGTGCTGCGCGCCCCCGCCGCCGCCCGGCAGGGCACCGATCAGCTGGAACAGCCAGTAAATGTCGGCGCTGACTCCGGCACCCACCTGCACGGACGTCGGTGCCGTGGGCGAGCTCTCGGTCGCATAGCCCTGGCCCTCATTCCCCGTCGACTGGACGAAGATCGTGTCGGGGGCGTAGTCCGTGTTCAACCAGTACTTCAAGCGGCTGTAGTACTCCCATCCGGACTCCGGAAGGTCGATCCAGCCCCAGCTGTTGCTCGAGATGTGGGCCTCGTCGCCCGTCCCGGGCACACCATCGGGTCCTTCGACGACGAAGTACCACGCGTCATCGATCGTCGCCCCGGGCTTGAACATCTCCACACTGATGACGGTCGCGCTGGGCGCCTGTCCGTAGATGTCGAGGTCGCCCGTGTAGACGCCAACGGGGTTGCCAGCGGCCGTCGACGATGTTCCCGTGCCGTGGCTCTCGCCGTTGTACGCCCCATAGACCCCAAGGAGGTCACCGGCTGCCGGGACGAACCGGTCGTAGCCGTGCCGCGAGGCCAGCGTGTCGGCATAGGGCACCGGATACCCGGTCCCATAGTTCGCGGTGATTACGGATCCAGCAGTGGCGTTCGCCGAGAACGTGATGCGGCCCGACCCGAAGTCCACGCGCCATGTGTCGAACTCGTAGATGATGTCAAGGTAGTCGTTGACCCCGAAGTTCCGGAGCCAGGTGATTTCCCCGGTGTCCATGTCGATTTCATAGTCGACGCCTTCGGAAAGGACGCCGTCGTCCAAGCTGGACACCGCGTAGACATTGCTGAGGTTGTAGTCCGCGAGCAAGGCGGCCGTGTCCACGACGGCTCCCGACATGATGTTCTCTCCCATCGTGAGGGTCGCGGTCGTACCCTTCTCGTTGCCTACGGCGGCGGGGATGAGCTCCTCCCAGATGTCTTCGCCGGCACCGGGCCAGTAGCCTCCGTCCAGGTAGAGCGTGGGAAGCTCCATTCCACCGGCCCCAAACAAGCCGAAGGGCAGGATGTCCGCAGAGAGGTTTTCGTTTGCGAGTTGCGCCCTCGTGGTCTGGCTTTGCGCGTGCCAGAAGGGCGTGACGACCTCACCGACCACCGCGGCTGTCGCTGCGTTCGAGATGAAGTAGACGATCCCACCGCTAATGTCTGGGATGCCGTCCGCGTTGAGATCCTTCCAAAGCAATGGAGACGCTTTGTTCGCGGCGTTCTCGTTGGTGAAGTTGAAGTCGAAGTCGAGGTCCGCATACGCCGTGTCGTAAATTCCGGCCGTCGTCGAGTCCACGAGAAGGATGCCGATCCGCTCCCCGTAGAAGGCGGTCAGGAAGTCATCCTTCAGGATGCCCAGGCGGAATGTTCCGCTGGCACTCGTGATCCGGGCGGGGTCTATCGGTGTCCCGACATAGTAATCCCGCAGTATGCGGGTATTGTTCACGACGCCGCTCACTCCCGTCGGATCGGCGCGGGCCGCGTAGCCCCCGAGTCCGTGCTGATATGTGATGAACCCGTCGGCGTCCGAGTCCGCGATCTCGTAGTGCATGTCGGCGAAAGCGTTCTGGTTGAAGGTCCCAAGGCTCGAGAAGAACGGATACGGGAAGCGGTCGAAGTCGCTGCTCGCTGTAAAGAGCGCGAGGTTGTCGAGCGCGGTTCCGGTGTCGAGGAGGATGGGCCAGCCGAAGTAGGGAGACCCGGTGTCGGCGTTCACGGCCCAGCGGCCCACTAGGTTCGGGTGCCCGAAGTCGACCGTAGTGTCGACGATCGCGATCCGAATCCCGTCGCCCGCGACGCCGAGATCCGTTGTCACGTTGAGGGATCCGTGCTCCACGATGCTCGGATAGTTGTTAAGTTCGACTCCTTGGCTCAGGAGTTCCCGGAGGCGCTCCCTCGCCTGCTCGGTTAGACCCACGTCTTCGGGGATTGGGGCGAGAGAGGTCGGGCGCGGGGTGAGCGGTCGACCGACGGAAATGACGCCGTCAAGGGAGGCAATGTCCCCGAGGGCGGAGTTCGG
>JBAZZY010000061.1 GCA_041658565.1 Actinomycetota bacterium
CACGGGGCGGCCGTTCTTTCCGACGCTCAAACCCAGTCCCTCGAGGAGGGCCCGGTCCGGCGTCTCTCCCACGGCCGCTATGAGGAGGTCGCAATCGAGCTCGAAGGTTTCGTCCGAGGGTATCGGCGCGCGTCTCCCTGACGAGTCTTTTTCGCCTAACTTCATTTTCCTGAGCGTGAGCTTCCCCGGATTCGCGTTTTCAGGAAGGCTCAATTCGAGCAGGGCCGGAAGCCCCGGTCCGTTTATGGCAGCGGCTTCGGCTACCGCGTTGCCCAACTCTTCCCGGTCGGCGGGCATCTCCGCTCGCGTGCGGCGGTAGGAGATACGAACGCTTTTGACTTCCGGGATGCGCGAGGCGGCCCTGGCGGCGTCCATCGCGGTGTTGCCTCCGCCCGCCACGAGAATGTGCTCGCAGCCGGCGAAGCGCCCCGCTCCAGCGGAAGTCTCCTCGAGGAATGCCAGCGCGTCGACGACGCGAACGCCGCTCCCGGTCAAGGGCAGCTCGCGCGCGGCCGGCGCTCCCGCTCCGACGAAGAAAGCGCCATAGCCTTCCTTGGAAAGGGAGGCGAGGTCCTTCACCTCGACGCCCATGCGGAATTCCGCGCCGAGGGCCTTGATGCGATCGATGTCGCGGGCCAGGTCGGCGCGAGCGATTCGGAAGCGCGGAATGACGTTAGCGGGAACGCCGCCCGGGTCGCGGGTCTTGTCGAAGACGGTGACCTGCACTCCGGCGAGCGCGAGATGGTGGGCGCAGGCGAGGCCTCCGGGGCCGGCGCCGACGATCGCGACCTTAGGCGCGCCGCGGGCCGCCGCAGGCTTCGCGGCGGGCACGTTGGCTGCTTTCGCGCAAGCGAGTTTGACGGCCCTGATCTCGACGGGGCCCTCGTAATCGTTGCGCGAGCAGGCGGTTTGGCAGACGTGATCGCAGAGGGTTCCGGTGATGCAGGGGAGAGGATTGTCCGCGAGGATCGTCGCGAGCGCGGCCTTGGCGTCGCCGGCGGCGGCGAGGCGGATATACTCGGGTACTTTCTGGGTGACGGGGCACGCCTGGACGCAGGGCGCCGCGAAACAGTCGAAAGCCGGCAGCTTGCCCGCTATCGACGCGTTGCCCGTCTTCCATTCCTCGCGGTATTCCGGGCGCTCGAGGGCAGCGGCCGCGAGCGCCGCGATCCTCTTCGCGTCGGGCTTGCCCTCGCCTCGGGCCGAGCCGTCCGTCGCGCCGGCCAGGAGCGCGCCCACGGCGGCCTCGGCCATCTGCGCGAGGCGGAGATAGCCGCCCGGCTTGAGGATGTCGGTCGCGACGGTCAGGGGGCCGAGGCCGGCGGTCACGAGCTCGGCCGCGTTGAGGGCCGAAACCCCGCCGCAATAGGAGAAGCGGCGTGGGAAGTCGGGTAACGCGTTGGCCAGCAAGGAGGCGAGGCGGATGGTGATCGGGAAGAGAGCGCGGCCGGACATGTAGCGTTCCGCGCCGGGGAGGAAAGTCCCGTCATTCTCGTTTGCCAGAGTGTTGGAGAGCTTGATCCCGAAGCGTCTGCCGTTTTTCGCGGCGGCCTCGCCTAGGTTTTTAACTAGGGCGAGGGCGTCCATCCATTGCAGATCGTGCTCGAAGGTCGCGCGCTTGAGGCCTATGTTCTTCCATCCAGTCACGTCGAGGATGCGGCGGGCTTCGTCGAAGCCGAGGAGGGTCGGATTCAGCTTGATGTACGCGTCGAAGCCTTTTTCCTCGATGAGGTAGCGCCCGATGCGTTCGATCTCGTCGGGCGGGCAGCCGTGCATCGTCGATACGGTGACCGAATGCACGGGGTTCGAGGGGAAGTCGGCGAGGAGCGCTTTCGCCTTGAGAACGGCCGCGGGGCCGAACGCGGCCGCGAAGGACGGGGCTGCGACGAAGTCGGCGAGTTCGCGCATCGCGGTTGTCCAGAAGGGCGTTTTCGCCGGGGCGCGCATGCCTTCGATGTAGGCGTCGACCTTGGGTCCCTTGATGCCCGCGAGCGTATAGCCCACAGACATGTTGAATACGAAATCCCTCGGTTTGGGCGACCAGATGGCCGCGAGAAGGTTGACGGCGATCCAGCCGCAGAGGTACTCCTCGCGGGCTTCGTCGAGCGAGAGCTCGGTGGACCACTCCGTATTGTGTCCTTCGTCGAGGGCCAGGATGCAGGGTTTATCGATTTCGAGCGAGTCGTTTTCCTGCACGGTCTTGAGCTCGAAGACGCGCGATCCCGAAAGATATGCGGCCACGAGATTCGGCGCTATCTGGCTGTGCGGGCCGGCGGCGGGCCCGACGGGCAGGCTCGCCCTGCCGCCCATGATTTCGAGTCCCGGGCTCGCGGTTTCGAGCGCGAAAACCTTCTCGAAAACCTTGCGGGGGATCTCGTAGATCGTCCCCTTGGCCGAGTACTCCCCGGCCACGCGCTCTAGCAGGGCGCGAAGCGGAGTCTTGTCCATTACCTTGCTCACCGGTACCCCCACGTGAGGAATTTTCCGGAGCCCGCGGGAGCGACGATGTCGCCCACCGCGTTCTCGTCCGCGCCTCGCACCGCCCGGTAGACCGGGACGCCGCGCACGTAGGTAACGAGTATTCGGCCCGTCAATCTCATGCCCTCGAAGGGCGTGATTTTGCCTTTTGAGAGGAGCTTCCGCCCCTCGATCTTGGTCGTCGCCGCGGGATCGATCAGGACGAAATCCGCATCCTTGCCGACCGCCAAACCGCCTTTGCGCGCGGCCAGTCCATAGCGCCGCGCGGCTGAGCCAGCTATCGCGTCGAGAAAGCGCGCCAGCGTCAGCCTGCCCGAAAGGAGGCCCTCGGAGAAGAGGAAGGGCAGCCAGGTACCCGTGCCGGGGATGCCGCCGTATGCGGTTAGCGGATCGCCTGTCTCCTTTTCGGAGGCCGGGGCGGGAGCATGGTCGCTCGTCACGAAGGAGAGGGTTCCGTCGGCGAGCCTTTGCCAGAGCCCTTCGCGATCGGCCCGCGACTTGACCGGCGGCGCGGTTTTTAGCGAAGCGCCGAGTCTTTCGAAATCGTTCTCGTCGAAGGCGAGGTAGTGCGCGCAGGTTTCGCAGGTAGCGCCCGCGGCGGCGATCATCGCGGCGGCTTCGGGCGTGCTAACGTGCACTATGTGAAGGCCGGATTCGCGTCCCTTGGCCAGCGCGAGCGCCGTGGCCACGGCGGTCAGTTCCGCTTCGCGGGAGCGCGGAGCGAGGTAATCCACCCAGGACGGGGAGGCGCCCGAGGCTTTGCGCGCAGCGGTCAGGCGCGCGTCGACGGAGACTACGTAGTCGCGATCCTCGGCGTGGAGGAGGATGGGGCGTCCGAGGCGTTCGCCTTCGGCGACCACGCGGGCGAAATCGTCGTGGTTGACGCTCGTGAAGCTGGCCATCCCCGAGATGAAATAGCACTTGAAGCCGACGACCCTCGGGGCCAGATCGGCCATCGCGCCGCCGGAGCCGAGGCTCGCCTCGATCTCGTGGCCGGAGACGCCCCCGTAGAAGGCGTAGTCCACGACGGCGCCCTTCGACACGACGGCGAGTTTGCTCTCGAGCGCGGTGATCGTGGTGACCGGCGGCAGTGAGGTGCAGGGCATGTCGATGACCGTGGTGACGCCGCCCTTGGCGGCCTCGCTCGTGCCGTGGAAGAAATCCTCGCGATGGGTGAAACCGGGCTCGTCGAAGTGGACGTGGGGATCTATCCCTCCCGGAAGGACGAGGAGCCCCGAGGCGTCCGCGATCTCCTCGCCGCTCGCGCCTTCGATGCGTTGGGCGATTTCGACAATTCTGCCTTCGGATACGCGGAATTCCGCCCTGACGAATTCGGATTGCCCCGGAAGGGCGAGGAGCCCGTTCTTGACGATCATGGGCGCGCCCCCTGGAGATAGTCCAGCGCTTTTTCGGGCGTGAAGGGCAGGTCGTAGAAGGTGGGGCCGTCCTTTCGCGCCGCTCGCAGGGCGTCGAGGAGGGCGAAGTATCCGGCCATGCCGTAGATGAGGGGCGGCTCGCCGACCGCCTTGGAATTAAGCACGGCTTTCGGATTGTCGGCGTCGGGGAGGAACTCCACCTCGAGTCGTTTGGGAAGGAAATGCGCGTCGGGGAGCTTGTAGGTCGAAAGGGTGTCCGAAAGGGGGCGCCCGTCCTCGCCGAAGCGGAGTTCCTCGAGCAGGGACCAGCCGAGGCCCTGCGCCAGCGCGCCCTCGATCTGGCCCAAATCGACCGCTGAGTCGAGGCTGCGGCCGACGTCGTGGACGACGGAAGCGCGCTCGATCGCGTAGGTGCCGCGCAGAGTGTCGAGGCTCACCTCGACCATCGCGGCGCCGTAGACG
>JBAZZY010000062.1 GCA_041658565.1 Actinomycetota bacterium
CCGAGCGCTCCGCCATCCGGGAAACCTCCACCGCGCCGTGGCCGTAGGCGTTGGCTTTCACGGCGATGAGGATCTTGCGATTCTCGCCGACCGCCTTCCTGATGCCCTCGATATTGGCGCGAATGTTCCCGAGATGCACTCGGGCATGGGTTTGATACAGCATAACGCGCCCCTATTCCTCGACGACGATTTTCGAGACGTAGGGCGAGGTCGAAAGGGCGAGCAGGGCTCCGTAGCCGGGCCTGAACGCGACCTCGTCGCCCACCTTGATATCGCTCACCGCCTCTTCCACGTCGAGGATGAGGTGGTCGGAGCTGCCGCCCAAGACGATTATGCCCTTGTCCTCAGGCTCGATGCCGTCCACGACGACGTCCTGCCTGCCGATGATGCAGATGGCGCGCTTGCGCACGCCGCGGTCGATGTATTCGGGCGAGCCGCCGAAAGCGTCCTGGCCGCGATTCCCGATGGGGACCGAGGGCTTGCTTTCCACTTCGATGACCTCGGCGACGACCCTGACGGTATCCTGCCGCGTGCCCGGCCAGGGGCTGCGGTCGATGACGTTGCGCCCCAGGACGATAGCCTCGCCTATGCGGAAATGGTTGATTTCCTTGGGCATTTTGCCCGAGGCGAGCAAGGGGAGATTCGCGCTGTTGCCGCCTGAAAGGACGCTCAGCTCCAGGCCGGTGACCTTGCGGCACTGGTCGCGGATATCGATGAGCATGCGCATGTTCTCGACGCTCGGAATGACGCCCCCGTAGCAGGCCAGATTGCAGCCGAGGCCGATAATGTCGATGCCCTTGAGCGCGGCGGCTTCCTTGAGAAGCCCCGGCGCGTTATCCGGCCACACTCCCTCGCGCAGGTCGCCCACGTCCACCATTATGATTACCTTGTGCCTTACCCCCTGCGCGAGCGACTCGTCGGAGAGTTTCATGAGCGTGGGAAGCCCCGAGTTGAGGCTGATCTCGCAGTCGTGCACGACATCGGCTATTTCGGACAACGCGGGCAGGCGCAGGAGCAGGCGCGGCAAGGTCACTCCCATCTCGCCTATCGATCGCAGGTTGGAAATGCGGCTGTCGGCGATCTGGTCCGGGTCGGCCTCGTAGAGGGCCCTCGTGACGCCCAAGTGGGCCGAGGTGACCTTGGTCACGCAGGCGATGTCCGCTCCGTGGTTGTGGCAGAGCTTGATGACCGCGCGCGCGTTTGCCCGGATGCGGTCCGGGTATATTTCGAGCCGAGGCGTCCTGAATCTCATCATGGCGTCACTCCTTTTCCTTTCGCGAAAGTTCCGTTTCGACCCAAGCCTCGAAGGTCTGCTTCACGTCCGCGGGGTAGGCTTGGGCGATCGTCCCGAGCGCGGAAAAGCGATAGTCGCGATCGATGAGGATGCGCGCGTCGGGTGGCGGCAGGAGGTGCTTCCGCGGCCCCAGACAAATGGACCTTAAGCAGTCGGCCGCGCCTTTGACTCTCGTCAGCGCGCCTCCCGTGGCCACGACCCATTTGACGGCGGAAAGATCCTTGCCCTTGACGATCTGCTTTTTCCCCGTCGGCGTGTACAGGTCGGAGATGTGGCCGGCGTGCCTGCGGACCCCCACGTCCACCGCGCGGGCGCAAAGCCACCGGGTCAGTTCCAGCTCGCGCTCGGTCGCGGGCATCGCGCGCAGGTCGCCCATGCGCTCCTCCCAGACCGGGTCGCCCGTCATGTGCACGATGTTGGCCGCGTTGACGAAGACCCCGAGGTCGCCCTCCACCGTGCGCTTGGCACGGGGCTCGGGTTCGGTCGCCTTGTCCTGGTATTCGGGACTGCCGTCGGTGACCGAGTGCACGTCGGTGGTGGCTCCCCCGACGTCGAAGACGAGGCAGTCGCCCAGGGCCTCGGCGAAGAGCTCGGCTCCGCGCAGCACGGCGCCGGGCGTGGGCAGGATGCCCCAGGAGCTCATGCCCGAGAATTTCTCCATGCCAGGCGCGTGAATAATGTGGCGGCCGAAAACCTCGTGGATGGCGCGCCTGAGCGGGTCCACGTTGAGGACGTCGACGTCGGGGAAGACGTTGTCTACTATTATTATCTCGATGCCGGCCTCGCGGAAGAGGTGCTGGATGGGCTTGTGAAGGGCCGAATTGCCCGCGTACACCACGGGCACGCCCAAGCGCATCGAAGCCAGGCTTTCGGCGTTTTTGAGGACGATGGTCTTCTCCCCGAACTCGACTCCTCCTGCGAGGAGAATGATGTTCGGCTTGATTTCGCGTATCTCGTCGAGCTCCCAGGTTTCCAGGGCTCCGGCCGTGACTTTTTTTACTATCGCGCCAGCGCCGAGGGAGGCTTCGTGCGCCGCGCGCGCGGTCATGCTGTAGGTGAGCCCGTGCACGGTCATGCGCAGGCCGCCGGCCGCCGAGCTGTTGACGAAGGTCTCGGGCTTGCCTACGGTGCCGCCGTAAGCCGCCTCCAGGTTCGCGATCGCCTCGGCCACGCCGAGGCCCACGTCGCCGGAAGCGACTGAAGTCTTGGCGAAACCCTGCGCGAGATGGGCGAAACCGCCTTCGCTCAGGAAGGCGAAAGCGTTCGCCTTCGTTATGGTCGAGCCGACCTCGATTGTCAGGATGTCGATGCTCTGGGGCACGTTATACTCCATCGAAAGCTTCGGCGGCGGCGGTCGCCGCGCGGCACTCGCCGCGCACCCGGCCGCCGCCGCCCCAGAAGAGCCGGCGCGGGGCCGGCCCCGTTCATGCCTGTCCCCTGGCCTTGAGAGTCTTTACGATCGCGTTTACCACGTGGAAGCCCTTGGTGCCGCGGCCGAAGGTGGCGTCGAGCCCGGTTTCCTTGGCCATGTCGCGGTTGACCTGGGTGCCGCCCGCGATGAGGACTATCTTGTCGCGGATGCCCTTTTCCTTGCAGAGCTCCGCGAGCTTGCGCATATTGTTGCGGTGCACGTCGTTGTGGCTGATGATCGTGGAGATGAGTATGGCTTGGGCGCCCGTCTCGATCGCGGCGTCGACTAACTTGCCCACAGGCACGGAGGTGCCAAGGTAGCTGTACTTGACGCCGTACTTCTCGATGCCGCCGTGCTTGATGTCGAGAATCTCGCGTAAGCCGACAGAGTGCTCGTCCTCTCCGACCGTGGCGGCGACGACCTTGATGCCGAGCTTCTTCACGACCGCGCGCACCTCGTCCTCGGGAAGCATCTCTTCCTTGGGCGGGATCTTGAGTTCCGACTTTTTAACATCGAAGGCGACCTTGCCCTTGACCTCGACGAAGCAGCCCTCGGCTGGATGCATGACCTGGAGGTTGACGATCTCGGGATCCTTGAGCCCCATCTTGCGTCCCATCTCGAGGGCCGCCTCGCGGGCTATGTCCTCGGACTCGGGCACGACGAACTGGAGAAGCACGGTGCCGTCGCCGGCCCACTCGGCCTCGGGTTTCAGCAGGTCGCCCTTGCGGTAGGGGAGCGTCTTCGAGAGGCGCGCGTTGGCGTTATCCTCGGGATCGAGCTCGTCGATGTAGACTATCTTCTCGGGCTTGCAGAGCGTGCAGCCGCCGATGGGGTCGCAGGCCTTCTTGACGCCGGCGGGGAGTTTGTTATTGCCGAAGTGGTCGCAGACGGGGGCCATGTAGTCTGCGTCGCGTTGCACGAGCGAACCGGCCCCGACGCCGCCCTTCCCGTCGCGGGCGATGCCGTCGTCGTTGCGCTCGGGGTATTTCCCCGAGTCCACGAAGAAGCCCTTCTCTACGGCCGCGAAGTAGCCGCCGGTCTCGACGACTTCCTCGAGGAAGGCGACCGCGCGCTCCTTGAGGTCGCGCGACATCTGGCCGAGCGGCCCGTCCATGTTGAGGCTCACCAGCTCCTTGATGCCGTCCAACGCGGCCCAGGTCTGCTTGACCGTCTGCACGCCGCGGATGTTGTTGTAGTGCCAGGGCACGTTGCGCCCCTCGTCAGGGGTGATGG
>JBAZZY010000063.1 GCA_041658565.1 Actinomycetota bacterium
GGACCATGAGCAGTTCACTCAGGTTTTCCGGCGTCAGATAACCGACAAGGCGACCCGCCGCATCGACCACCCCCACCCAGTGCGCGCTTGACTGCTGTAGCAACGCTACCGCCGCGGAAAGGTCCTCGCTCTGCGGCACGACGGGCACGTCGGGCGCCATCATCTCCAAAACCGGTGTCACGCCGCCCTTGTCGCGCAGCGTCTCGATGATTGCCTTGCGGGTCACCACCCCGCGCAATCGAGAGGCGCCATCGAGGACGGGAAACTCCTGTTGCGTCGTGCGCAGCAGCAGGGCCGCGGCATCGTCGGCCGTCGACATCACGCCCAGAGATTCAAACGCTGTGATCATGGCCTCGGTGACACGCCGCCCGCGCGTGGCCTCGCGCACCTCGACGTAGCCCGCCTCTCCTGCTGCGCCGAGAAAGATGAAGATGGCGATGAGCACGAGCAGCGGATTGCCCATGAAGCCGAGGATGGCGAAGACAACCGCCAGAGCCTGCCCGATGCGTGCGGCGACTCTGGTGCCGCGCGTGTAGCCGAGCCACATGGCCAGCAGGGCGCGCAGCACGCGCCCGCCATCCATGGGGAACGCGGGAATGAGATTGAACACCAGCAGCACGACGTTGGCGATGGCGACCTGGGCGAGAAACGAGGTCTGCAGTGCGGCGAGCGAAATCTGCTCGGGGACGAAGCGCAGGCCCAGTATGGCGATCAGCGCTAGGGCAATCACCGCATTGACCGCCGGCCCGGCGAGCGCCACGGCGATCTCTTGCGAGGGCTTCTCCGGCATGCGCTCCATGCTGGCGACGCCGCCGATGGGCAGCAGCGTGACGTCGGGTGTGCGGATGCCGTAGCGGCGCGCGGCCCAGATATGACCGAACTCGTGCAGGACCACGCAGCCGAACAGAACGATGATGAACAGCACGCCCGAGATGGCGTCCTGTGGTGTGCCGCGCGTCCATTGCACCGCCGCGATCCAGGCGAGCAGCAAGAGGAACGTCACGTGCATGCGGACAGCGGTGCCGCCGAGCGTGAAAAGTTTGATCGACCAGCCCACGGAGAGATCCAGTTCATCACCCGACATATAGGGTGGAAGCTCGCCGTCAACACCTTGTTAACCATTCTCTGGTGCCTCACGTCCGTTTGTAGAGGAGTACCGCGTGATGACCGATCAAATCTATTTTGAATATTGCGACGACATTCAACACCTGCTCGCCGAGGGAACACTGCAAAAAGACAGCGACGCCTACAGTGTCGCGCGACTGACCATCGACCTCGGCTTCGGCGCGCTCTCAAAAAGACATCGGTACATCTACGATAGCGTCATCACGCCAGCCCTCGCGGTACTCGCACGAGAGCAGGGCATCACGCCCGCAGCTAACGCCGCTCACTGACACCGCGAGCACAACCAGCACGTCATTCGTCGCTCAATGACGGGAACTCGCGAGCGCGCATTCCACAAAATCCGTGATGTGTCCCGCATCCAATTTCCACGTCCTCTTCATCCAGAATTCGTGACGTCCGAGCGATCGAACGTGGCAGCCCGACCGTCGCTGAGATCCGGCCCCTGTGGTACGGTGGGCACATTCCCTATCGCGTATGTCCCCCATTCCACGCGTCGCACGAAGCCCGCTGACCAACAAGCAGCCGCATGCGTGTCCCCACTGCGGAAGCCACGCACTCTCGCGCAGAGGCACGCGAAAGAAGAAGCTGGAGATCGTCCAACTGTGGCGCTGCGCATCCTGCAAGCGCATGTTCACGCCGGGCCCGGCGGCGCTGCACAACAAGACGTACCCGCTGCGCATGATCGTCGCGGCGCTCACCGACTATAATCTCGGCTACTCGCTCGCCGAAACGGCAGCGCGTCTCAAAAAGAAAACCAACCGCAGCGTTTCGCCTTCGACCATCACCGCGTGGCTGCACGAGTACAAACAGCACTCTAGCTATCGCCGCCTACGCTCAGCCGGCCTGGCCCGCTTCCCTGCCGCGCAGACCATTCGCTCCATCAAGCTTTATCACCGGCAGATCTATGCCTACGCCTACCACCGGCCGAAGCTGGAATTCGTGCGCGCCGGCACGCTCGACGACAAGCGCGAGAACAGTCCCGAGTCGACAGTGCGCTTCACGTCGCTGGCCAATTTCCTCGAGAACATTCCATCCATCTGCCCGCATGATCTGTTCCGCCGCGACGACGACCCGAAGGCGCGCGCCTCGCAAGCGCATCCCGAATTTGCCGACGTCTCGCGCATCATCGTCAATCGGAAGCAGAACGCGGCGACCGATGCAGCGGCCTTCATCATTCCGGCCGTTGGCAACAACAAGCTGCGGCACGAGACCTTGCAGCGCTTCATGCTCCCCAACGACAGCGTGACCATAGCCATCGAGATCCCCATCTGGCTCACCGAACCCGATATCGCAGCGCTTGAACGGCAGTACGCGATCGAAATTGCGCCCCGCGTAGACGAGCGGCCGAGGACGATTACCGGCCACATCGACTTCCTGCAGGTGCGCAACGGGGCCGTGCACATCCTCGACTACAAGCCGGATGCGCGGACCAGCAAGCCGATCGCACAGCTGGCCATCTACGCGCTCGCGCTCACGCGCCTCGTGCCCGGCCTCAAGCTGTTCGACATCAAATGCGCCTGGTTCAACGAAGACGAATACTGTGAGTTCTTCCCCCGCACATTGTTTGCTCGGTCTACATAGCCTTTCGATCTGATGGGAAGCGAACCGCCGCGCGGCAGAACGTCCCGACAGACTCCCGTAGCCAGTGTCACGCAAGCCTGGCTGCTGCTTTCGCGGTAGGTCGGGATAACCCGCGACACGTCGCGACCGCCCCGGACACACCGCGTCAGCCTACAATTTTTCTGTGGCTGCTCCTGACGGGAGAGCAGACTGAGTAACGCGCATATTTGACACGGACGGTCATGCCCCGGAGCGGCCGTCCGGGCCTCTGGTCGGCGCCGCAGATGCCGTCGCCGACCACGTCCGCTGACTGGATCATTCCGGACAGATCAGATGTCGATCGTTTCCGCGATCTCGATTGCGTCATCGACTTCGATACCGAGGTCGCGAACCGTGCTCTCGATCTTGGAATGACCAAGCGAGAGCTGGACTCGCGCAAATTGCCATCAACGCCATTGATGGTGTCAACGACAGATGCCGCTGGCGACGGTGAGCGCACTACGGCCGGTCGTGTTGGGTAACGCGCATTCAGCGAAAACCCGTGGCCGCCCCGCCATCGATGATCAGCAAACCGCACGCGCACTGCCGTTCGCGCCCGCTGGATGCGCTAAAGGCCCCCCGGCTTCGGCCGCGGGGCCGCTCTGTCAGTGTCGGTCGCGCATTCCCGCCACCCCGCCGGGATACAGTTGCGGCTTGCTGTTGATCTTGCGCGAGCCGCATTTAGAACACTTCATGCGCTTGGCAACGTCGGGAACTGGCGTGTCGGCCGGCAGCGGAACCGCCCCCGGCGTGACGTCGCGCTCGTGGCCACAGTCCGTGCAGTAGACCCACAGCAACTTGTCGTCGCGAACGAGATCACCGAGCGTGACGGGTGTGCTCACGCTGATTTCCTTCCTGACGGTAACGGCCTTTTTGCGGGCTGGCGGGTTCCTTCTTGCTTCCGCACGGCGCTGCTGCCAAATCTGGAAACGCCCTGTGGTCTTCTCTTTGTAAGTGCCGGCCTCGCCATCGAAGTAGTTCCATGCGCCGCCCCGCTTCAGGATGTACTCACAGAGCCGCACCTTGTCTGGGTTTGCGCTGTCAGCGTCAAAGTGGCGGTTAAGACGAAATGCGACTGCACCGATCAGCAAGTCAGCCACTTGCAGCGCTTGGACTTCGTGCGAGTGTAGAGACTTGACCTTGCGAACCGGATTATTTCTCGTGTCGCCAGCACGCATAAGCAGGC
>JBAZZY010000064.1 GCA_041658565.1 Actinomycetota bacterium
CGGGCGTCTCTCCGCGCGTGCGCACCTTCAACTTCTCCGAGCTGCCCTCGCCGACTCCGACTCCGACTCTCAAGCGGTGCGCGGCCGGACAAGTGAAGACCGAGATCTCCACGGACGCACCGAGTTACCCACGCGATCGCGCGGTCGACGTCACGATGACGATAACTAACGTTTCGGACACGCCGTGCCTCAAAGGTACTAACTGGCTCCAGTTCTCAGTATTGGATGAAACGGGAGCCATTGTTTGGAGCACGTCAACCTGCAATTCGTCTTACGGATGCCCTCTAGCGCCGGACTGGGATACAGCGTTCGAGCCCGGGGAAAAGTGGTCGGGAACCAGACGATGGGCGCAGAACTACTGCCCCAAGACCCAGGACTGCACCGGGGAACCTGTCCCGCCCGGGTCGTACTTCGCCGAGACGGGGGGGTGGGACGGACGACCGGTCGTCCGCGCGGCATTCGAGCTTCAGGGGTAGGGGCCGGGGATTCATCCACGTCGGGGCTGTGCGCCAACCGCATCGGCGACCGGCTCGCTCGCTTTACACTCCTTGAAGGCCGCCCGTATACTGGCCGGGTTCAGCGGCGGGGGGTTACCTCCATTTCGCGGAGGGCCGTAGCTCAACTGGCAGAGCACCGGTCTCCAAAACCGGGGGTTGGGGGTTCAAGTCCCTCCGGCCCTGCAAATGTGCCGCGGCTTCGTTCCGCGGCTATTGTGTGAGCGGATTCCCGCCACACCCTGAACCGGAAAGGCTTCATGAACCGAGAAACCAAGAGGCTGATGGCCAAGCAGGAGGCCCAGGCCGAGCGCCAGCGCGCCCGGTCCGCTCCGCTTGCCCGTGGAGCCAAGAACGGGCGCGGGCGTCGCAAGCAGAGCTCTGCAGGCGGCGAGAAGCAAGGACGGATCAAGCGCTGGCGTCGATTCCTGCGCGAGGTCTGGAGCGAGCTGAAGAAAGTTGCGTGGCCGTCGAGGGGTGAAGTGATCACCTACACGGTCGTTGTGCTGGTTTCGGTGATCGCGATTACGTCCTTCGTGTTCGTCCTGGACCTTGCTTTCGGCAAGGCCGTTCTTCAGGTGTTCAAAGGTTAGCCTGCCGTGACGGACGAATTCCAAGACCCACGCGACCAGCCTGTCCCCACGCCGGAGAGCGAGACCAACGAAGTGGAAGCCCCTGAGACTGAACCCGAGGCCCCCGTGTCCGAGGACCAGACCGACGTCGAATCCGAACTCGCGGCAGCCGTGGACGAGGCGTTTGCGGAAACAGGAGACGCCGAGGACCAGGAGGCGGTCCCCGAGCCGGTTCCCGGCGACTGGTTCGTTGTCCACACCTACGCGGGGTACGAGAACAAGGTGAAGGCCGACCTGGAGACCCGCGTTGCATCGATGAACATGGAGGACTCGATCTACGAGGTCGTCATCCCCATGGAAGATGTCGTGGAGGTCAAGAACGGAAAGAAGCAGACAGTCCAGCGGAAGGTATTCCCGGGCTATCTGCTCGTCCGGATGGAGCTAAACGACGATTCTTGGTATGTGGTCCGGAACACGCCGGGCGTCACCGGGTTCGTTGGCTCCGGATCCAAGCCGATCCCTCTGTCGGAGCGGGAAGTAGATCGCATTCTCGTTCGCAAGGGAGAGGTCGAGCGGCCGAAACCCAAGGCGGAGTGGCAGATCAACGACCCGGTCCGGGTAACGATGGGACCGTTCGCCAACTTCCAGGGCGTGATCGGCGAGGTCGATCTCGAGCGTCAGAAGATCAAGGTCCTGGTCAACATCTTCGGCCGGGAAACTCCGGTAGAACTCGGGTTCGACCAGATCGCAAAGGTGTAGGGAGTCCAATGCCTCCGAAGAAGAAGAAGATAACTACCGTCGTGAAGCTGCAGATTCAGGCCGGCGCGGCCACGCCCGCGCCGCCGGTGGGAACTGCGCTTGGGCCACACGGCATCAACATCATGGAGTTCTGCAAGCAGTACAACGCCGCGACCGAGTCGCAGCGCGGAACTGTGATTCCCGCCGAGATCACGATCTACGAGGACCGTTCGTTCTCGTTCGTGACTAAGACCCCGCCGGCGAGCGTCCTCATCAAGCAGAAGGCAGGACTTGAGAAGGGGTCCGGGGAGCCGAACCGGAACAAGGTCGGAACTCTGTCTCAGGACAAGCTCCGCGAGATCGCGGAGCTGAAGATGCCGGATCTAAACGCCAACGACGTCGAAGCCGCGATGAAGATCATCGCAGGCACTGCGCGGTCGATGGGCGTTACCGTCGGCGACTGACACCATCCACGTTCGTGGGAGGCGAGGTTTCTCGCCGTAGACCACAGGAGGCAGAGATGAAATCAGGCAAGAAGATCGGCGAGGCGCGCACTCAGGTCGACCGGGCCAAGGACTATCCGCTGAGCGAAGCGGTCGCTCTCGTGAAACAACTTTCTTCCCGCAAGTTCGACGAATCCGTCGACGTGGCGATCCGCTTGGGGGTCGATCCCCGCAAGGCCGATCAGATGGTCCGCGGCACGGTCTCCCTTCCTCACGGCACCGGCAAGAGCGTCCGCGTCGCCGTTTTCGCTGCCGGCCAGGCCGCGGAAGAAGCGCGCGCCGCAGGGGCCGAGGTTGTCGGAGCCCAAGACCTGGCGCAGCGGATCGAGAAGGAGGGCTTCCTCGATTTCGACGCTGCGGTCGCGACGCCCGACCTCATGCCGCTTGTCGGCAAGTTGGGCAAGATCCTTGGTCCCCGGGGGCTAATGCCGAACCCAAAGACCGGAACCGTGACCGTCGAGGTTGGAAGGGCCGTTTCTGAGATCAAGGCCGGTAAGGTCGAGTACCGGGTGGACAAGGGCGCCAACGTTCACGTGCCGATTGGCAAGGTCTCTTTCGCTGAGGAGGCCTTGGTTGAGAACCTCCACGCGGTGTTGGACGAGGTTCGTCGCGCCAAGCCGTCTTCGTCCAAGGGTCGGTACGTCAAGGGGGTCACCATCTCTTCGACGATGGGTCCGGGCGTCCGGGTCGTATCGGAGTAGCCAGATTGACGGGACCGTCGAAGGCCCCGTAGTCTTTCGACAGCCGAAGACAGGAGGTGCCGCTCCGGCGGCCTAAAGCTCAGTGGCCTCCCGAGGTGTGGACGCAATTGCGGCCGCCTGTCATCGGCGGCCGTTGTCTTTTTTCCGGGAGAAGTAGTCGTGGCCAAGACCAAGAGACCACCGCAGACCAAGAAGAAGCTCGGCGGTCCCCGAATCGGGGAAGGCGGTCCTCGCACAGACAAGGCGAACGCGGTTGCCGACTTCCGGCAGCGGGTGTCGGAGTCCAGCGCGGTGTTGATTACCGACTACCGCGGCATGACGGTGCATGAATTGGCCGACCTGCGCACGGATCTTCGGCAGGCCGGCGGGGAGTACAAGGTCTACAAGAACACGCTCGCGAACATTGCGGCCAAGGAACTTGATCTCGACGACCTGTCGTCGGTATTCCAGGGTCCGTCGGCGTTCGCTTTCACGAGCGACGACCCCGTCGTGCTCGCCAAGAAGTTGACGGAGTTCGCCAAGAAGGTCCCAGCCCTGGTGCTCAAGGGTGGGATTCTCGATCGTAAGGTCCTGAGCGCGAGCGACGTCGCGAAGTTGGGGAGTCTCGAGTCGCGCGAGGTCATGCTGGCGAAGATGGCGGGCATGATGCAGTCGCCGATCCAGCAGCTGGCGAATCTGTTTGCGGCTGGGTTCAACCAGCTGGGTGCGGTGCTCGTCCAGTTGCGCGACAAGCTTGCCGAGGGCGCGCCGCAACCCGCACCCGATGCAACGCCCGAAGCGCCCCAGGCCGAGGCTGAGCCCGAAGCGCCCCAGGCCGAGGCTGAGCCCGAAGCGCCCCAGGCCGAGGCTGAGCCCGAAGCGCCCCAGGC
>JBAZZY010000065.1 GCA_041658565.1 Actinomycetota bacterium
CAGTCCTGTAGGGCGACCCACTCGAGCGCCTGCATGATCACGTCGAGGTCCGCATTGTCCGTGTTGAACGCCTTCGCGCTCACGATCGTCGCCTCGGGCGCGACGCCAATCATCAGGCCGAGCGGGGAGAGCCACTCCCGACCCGCGATCGCGGACGCGACCCATGTACCATGGCCGACCGTATCTGCGAGCCCGCTCCCCGTGAAGTCCCGCTCTGCGACGACGACCTGGTCGAGCATCGGGTGGTCCTTGTCGACCCCCGTGTCAACGATGCCAACCTTCACGCCCTGCCCGCGGAACCCGCGGTCCCAGAGGCGGGGCGCGCCGATGTAGTTCGTCGTCTCCTCAAGGGTCACGCCTGTGGCGACGAGTGCCTGCGGAAGGGGCAGGATCCCCGCATGGGGCACGCCCCGGTGAATGAGAAGCTCGCCCCGCGGCACGTGGAAGAGCTGGAGGATCGAGCCAAGGGAAGCGAGGGCCGCGAGCTGACCGTCGTCGATCGTTAGGCTGATCTGATTCGTGAGCTCGCTCTGCCATTCGACGCGACCACCGAGGGACGCGATCGTCGCGGACGCGAGCGACACGGTCCCCGCCGCAACCTGGATGATGACCTTGACCGGCGTCCCCGCCACGGCGATCTCCGCGAGAAGCTGGGGCGAGAATTTGTATTTCACTGAGTCAGGGATCTCGGTCATCGTTCCCTGAACGCCTCCGTGGGTTCAAAGATTTTCCTACGGCTTCGGCGCGAGGAGGGCCCCGATAATGAAACCAAAGCTTGCGAGGAACCCGCCGCCGAGGAGCAACGCGGATATGAAATCGAGTTCTGGCGGTGGAGGCGGTGGGAGATCCGCCTTCGGCGTGGCGCTAATCTCATTCGACGGGGACCCCTCGCCAGCATCGTTGAACGCGGTGACGATGTAGTAGTACGTCACATCGTTCGTCAGACCTAAGTCCCGATAGCTCGTCTCGAAGACCGTTGTGAGCAGGGTCTCCTGCGACGGTTGTGTCCCGCGGTAGACGCGATATGCCGTAACCGCGCCGCTCGGCGGCGTCCACGTGAGCAGGACCTGGGAGTCCCCGACCGATGCGGAAAGCACAGGGTTTCCCGGCGGTGGGGGCGGCGGTGGGGGTGGTGCTTGCGGCGTCGCACTCACCTCGTTGCTCGGGCCCGACTCTGCCTCTGGGTTGAACGCAGTCACGACGTAGTAGTACGTCGTGCCGTTGACGAGCCCGACATCGAGGAATTGAATCGTATCTCCGGGTACGGTCGAGATCGGAAGTTCTGACCCCGGTATGGTGCTGCGCCAGATTCGGTAACCGGAAGCGCCGGCGGATGGTGTCCAGGTGAGTTGCGCTTGACCATCTCCTGAGGACGCGGAGAGAACGACGGGCGGTGGAGGCGGTGGAGGAGTTACCGCCTCACCGAAGACATTCAGTTCCGCAGCCGACGCATGCGGGCTTGCCACGATGTCCGAGAGCGCGACAAGGCGTACGAAGCGCCCCGTCTTGCCGGTCAGCGCGATCGCGTCCTTCTCCGTGAAGTCGGCCGCGAAGGCGCCTGCGAGAACCGGGGATCCCCAGCTGGCACCGTCCGTAGACACATAGAACGCGTAGTCCTTGATCGTCCCGAATCGCTGGAAGCTATCTTGGCGTGGGAGATATCGGAAACCAAAGACGTCGTAGGTGCCGCCGAGATCCAGCACGATTTCGTGCGGATGCGGCGGTTGTGCGAGCACCCATTGAGTGAGCCAGAATGTCGCCGGGTTTCCGTCAATCGCAAAGATTCCGAAGCCTTGGCCGGGATAGGCCGGATCGGTTTCTTCGCTGTCGACACGGACGATCCGGAACTGCGATTGCGGGATGAGAGGCACAGTTGGCGGTGGGGGCGGCGGTGGAGGCGGCGGTATGCCACCTTCGCCGGTGATCGTGAGGGACGGACTTTGCGCCGCGGCATGGACCGCTTGGATCGTGTGTGTTCCCGCCGGGATGTCATTCGCGTCGAGCGCCTCACCGAAGAACCCGCCGACACCAGAGGTGAACGTCTTCCAGGGTTGGCCGTCGAGCAGCAGGTTAACAAGTTCCCCTTCGACGGGTGTCCCTTGGTCTGAGGTCAGGAAGCCCCAGATGCCCCAGTGGAGCGCGAAGATGTCCGTTTCTGCCTCGAGTTCGAGGCGCCGAGTTGCTGTCACAAAACGGCTATCTACGAATCGCTCCGGGCCCGTTGGAGCCACGTCGTTGTCGATGAGCTGCCCCTGCGAGTCCGTGGCGATGCTGGGGTTCGACCCTCGGCAGATGTTCCGCTGGATGATAGCGCCCTCGCTCTTGCCCGTCGCCCGGATGGATACGCTGCCCCAAGGGGACGTGAAACCCGGCTCCGGTTTCACGACGTTATAGCGGGCAATTGTACGAAGGATTTGGGATGCGGAATACCCTTCCCCGATGA
This sequence comes from Actinomycetota bacterium, assembly GCA_041658565.1. NCBI lineage: Bacteria > Bacillati > Actinomycetota > Actinomycetota bacterium. The sequence continues at coordinate 2,444 of JBAZZY010000065.1, forward strand.
TGATCTGGCTCGCGCGGTTCCCCTCGATGAGGATGTCCCGCGGTGGCGTGTTCAGACCTTCGGGGAGAGGCACCACGTGTTGGTAACTCGCGACGACGATCTGGCCGAGCGATCTGTTTCCACGGCATACGTCGTCCGTGATCGACATGTTGAAGTCCCAGTCCCGCGTGACGCTCCCGATTACGCGGTTCGCATGGCCGCCTGGGTTCCCGCCGCCCGTGATCGTCGTGATCCTCCCGATCATATCACAGAGGAGGACGAGGCCCCGATCGGAGTGCGCGCCGAGGTTGATGTCGCCGCCTCCGAACGCCCGTCGGTCCGTCGAGCACTTCACGAACTTCACGCCACTCGGGTTGTTGCTCGCGAAGAAGCCCCAGTACGGATAGTACGCCTCGCCGACGACGGTCGCGACGCCGCCCACGATGTGCATATTGAAACATGTTAGCTTCTGGTCCCGGTTGTTCGTGAAGTTCCAACCGCTCACCATGAAGACGGCACGCGGCACGAGCGTCTCGCCGAACGTTGGATTCGTCGGATGGCCGGTGGCGGCCGACATGTCGAGTCCGAAGTTCATGAAGACAGTCCGTTGCGCGCCAGAGAAGTCCATGAGGTACGTAGGGTCCTCGTCGTAAACGCCGATCTGCCCGGTTTTGATTCGATCAGGACCAAAGACCCCGTTCCACTTGAAGACGCTCTGCGTCGGTCCGGCTCCGACGACGACGCAATCGTACAACGCTTCGTCCGGTGAACCGAAAAGGGTCCCCTTTTGGAGGTTTCGTTGGTGGATCGTGTTGCAATCGATCAGGAAGACGCCGGGGGGGATAACCAGCGTGCCCCGTCTCTGCTGGAGGTCCCGGAAGGCCGCGACGCACACCTGCGTGTCGTTCCCGACGCCGAGCGCGCCGAAGTCCGTCAAGCTGCGGATTGGCTGCGGGAGAGTCAACGACCCCCCATGTGGCTGTAGCGCAGATAGCTTTTTCGCTTGTGCGCGCCATGGGGGGTCTCAATGGTCCGCCGAGTCGTATACGTAGAGGTCAGCGAGCCCACACTGGAGTCGGACGTCGGTCAGCCCGCAACCGTGGCGGTCACCCGTGCGGATGGGACCCAGGGGGCGTACACGGGAAAGGTCGCGAGCATCCAGGCGATTCCGGATGCGCCCGTAGCCCCCCCTGCCACCCACGAGCACGTCGTCGTCGGGACCACGGGACCGCCCGTGTAGCCAGCACC
>JBAZZY010000066.1 GCA_041658565.1 Actinomycetota bacterium
AGCCGCAACGTCAGCACTTACAATCCGCTCACGGGCGACCTCATCGTCAAGCGCAACGTCACGATCCCGCTCCCCAGCTTCTTGTGGAACAACCCGACACTCCACCTCGACTTTGCCTACCGCGACATGAGCCCAATCACGAACGCCACCGTCATCCTCCACACGCCCAACGTTTCGATCTTCCGAAACATCAGTATTGACGTGACCGAGTCACAGAACGGTACCCTCGTGCCCCTCGTCGCGAACGTGTCCCGCGTGCAAAGCGAGCTGGATGCCATCACGGCCCAACTCGCGATCATCCAGACTCTGAAAGACCAGATCGGTGGCATCCTCGGTCAAGCCAATGCGCCGCCAATTGGCGCATTGGGCGACCAGTTTGCCCGCATCCAGACTGATCTCCAGACGCGCAAGGGCGAACTCGAAGCCCTCACCAACGCAACGAGTATTGCTTCAAGCGTGGCGAGTCCCCAGTTGACGAACGTCATCCAGAGTCTCGTGAGCCGCCTCGACCACCAGCACGACGCCACGAACCAATCTGGCAACACGACGTTCCCCAACCTCTTTAGTGGCTCGTACGAGCTCTACGAGCCCTACCCCTACCCCATCCTGAGCAACCTGAACCACGAATACGACTACGCTTCGCCTGGCCAAGGCGGCCTCGAAGGCCCCCTCTTCGACGTGGACGAGACCATCAACCGCAACGCCCGGCGCGCCATCAACAACTTCCCCGTCCACGTCAGCGCTGACAACGTGAATACGACGAACGAGGACGCGCCGCCCATGCCAGACGTGCCCGCAAGCTGCCTCGGAACGGACGCATGCGACTATTTGCCCTTCTTCGAGATCGACGGTGGACGGCTTGGTCCATACCACCAGTTCGACTTGGCACTCAATGGTCCCGACCTGTTGGGAGTGGCCTGCGAAGTCCTGCGCGACTTGGCCAGCAAGACCCACACGCCACTATCGTACCCAGGCTGTGACGCACCCCTCATTCCCCACGACTCGTTGGAAGCCTCGCGCGAACTCGTCCAGTTTGCCGAGTGCATGCTGGGCTTGCCCTACGTCACGCTTCCCAAGGAGCACGAAGTGGCGTGTGGCGAATTCGCCAAGCTCGCCGCGCGAGCGCGAGAAGAATGCACGCATGACGCTGCGATCGCCTCGTGCTTGGACAAAGGGAACTACGACGCCGTCCAAGTGAGCCTCGAAAGCCTCCTCCAAGCGCTCCTCAGCCAAGGCGCGAGCACGCGCGTGCTCGTGCCCTTCGTGCACAGCAGCGCACGCGTTCTCGCCCAAGACCCCGCAAGCATGGGCTTCACGGAGGACAAACTCCTGGGCCCCACCAGGGAAACCAACCCACTCTCCACCAAGACGGACCAGGAACTCAAGAACGACATCCGCGCCGTCCTGGACCGCATCGCGGGCCTCGTCAACGGCACCATCACCCTCACGCCCCCGCCCCGAGAGACGACGGAGAACCGAACCCAAGTCCAAGGAATCCTCCACCACGCGACCGACAAGATCAGTGGCCTCGACTGGTACCACTGGAGCCTCGACGCACGACCCACAGTCGGAGACCCCACCACACAACTCCAGAAAGTGAAGGACATGCCAGTGAATCAGACTGACAAGGATCTGCTTCAGCGCTTTGCGGCAAACCCGATTCTGAGCAAGTCTGAGCAGGCGGCTGCGATCATGAGTGGCCGAACGCTCGGCATCGCGGGCATTCGTGATCGCTTGCGCGAGGGTTGGCTTCCCAACGGCACCCTCACTCCCGAGGGCCTCAACCTCAGCGCCGAAGGCCCCACCAGCATGATCCAGATCAACGCTTCCGCCGTTTGCGAGCTCGAAGCTCTCCGCGCCAGCGTCACGGCACCCTACATCAGGGACTGCGAAGCCATCGCGAACGAGGTCCACCGTCCCAACCTCTACGGTCCAGCCGGCGTCGATAGCGTCCAATTCACAAACGCCCTCCTCGAACAACTCCACCAACATCCAGAACAGGAGTGGAACAACACCATCACTGGCCCTGCCGTCTCGCGCGGCATCCTCCAAACCGCTACCGCGGTCTCGCTGATGGGTTTGAACGAGTCGTGGAACCGCACGACGGACGCCATCCTCATGAACGCATCCGGCACCAGCCTCGCCCTAGGCGTCCTCGCATACAGCACGCCAGTTCCCACCCAAGAGTTCATCCAGTACCGCATTGACGCGGAGATCCTCGCCAAGAACACGGGCCTCCTCCTCGTCACCACGACGAGCCCGCTCATCGCCGAGACGATCGTGGGCGCGTTGGCCACGCTCAACGTCTCGGACGTGACGGCGATCGACAAGGTCACGTGGGGAAGCGCGGCGGACGTGTCCGATTGGAACGTGGGGGACACGAGCCAATGGGCCAACAAGGACCCGCAAGCCGAACAACAGTTGGGCCTCGTCGAGAGCGCGGCCACGCGTGTGACGAGCACGCTCCAACAAGCCATCGAGGCACTCGGAGGCGACTCGCCCTACTTGCGCGTGGACGCGATCGGGCTTCCGGTTGGCATCGAAGAGAAGGCAGGCAGGGGCGGCACGCCCGTGGCGGGTTGTCAAGCGTGCGCGCGAGGCCTCGTGACCGTGCGGCCCGACTCGTTCTACAATTATTCGCGCGCGCACGAAATGGACACCAAGGACAACCCGGCGAGCACGCTGTACGCCCTCATCGTCTATTTCCCCACGATTCCCCAAAGCCAGAACTTGGCCTTGGAGGAGAAGCTCGTGCTGCGAAACGTAAGCATCCAACTCACGACGTACGTAGGCCTCGCCAACGAGGGGGGCCGCGACTCGCACGAGTTCAACGTGAGCTTGCCAATCAGGACGAGGGCCAACGTGGAGGAGTGGAACATGCTCTACGCCGCCCCAGATCAGCATCTTGGGGACTTGAGCGTGAACTTCAGCATGGGGTCCCAATCCTACGATCCCACGCCGAGCGACCTATTGCGGTCTTACCCCACCTCTCAGACGTTCAGCTGGTGCGCGGAGTCGGTCGCGCCAGGCTACCCCGTCGCCCCGCCACTCAACTTCATCAAGGGCGCGAGACTCGTTCCCGCCGCGAGCGGCTTCATGTACAAAGCGTCCGAGAACACATGCATCACGGACGCGGTCGTAGCCCTCAAGCCCAAACACGTCACAACGCAGGTGCCATTCAAGAACTGGACGACGAGCACGCCAAGCAAGAAGATGACGGACGCCCTCCAGTACGTGTACAACGTGAACGGCGGTGTCCTCTCCGAGTCGTTCACCAAGTCCGCAATCGAGAAGAGAGCGTGGACTTGCAACCTCTTGTGCGACCTTGACGAAGTGTCCCTCGTTGGAGATCCCACCGGCATTCTTGACCCAACTGGGGGCTTGGCGCAAGAGGCGATCGGCGAGGCGAAAGCTGGCCTCCAAGACGCTTATGGCGAGGCCACGACGAGCCTCAGGGACGTCA
>JBAZZY010000067.1 GCA_041658565.1 Actinomycetota bacterium
TTGAACTGCGGCGTGAACGATCGCCTGGTTCGTTGCTCTCGTTTTTCCATTCGGACATCCTCTCCGGGGCAAGGCCCCACATGGTGGATGTCCGTCGAATCGGGTCAGGCCCACTGATCGACTTGCGTGACCGCAACGGGCAAGGTCTCACGTTCGCCTACAACCAGCCGGGCGAGTTGGTCGGCATCAGTGATTCGGTTGGACGGGACGTTGCTCTGGAGTACGACGGCAGTGGCGGCCTGGTGCGCCTTCTTCTCCCTGACGGAAGGTCAGTCAGGTACACGTATGCATCGGGTCGTCTCGCGGCCGCGACCGATGTTCGCGGAGGGACCATCACGTATTCCTACGATGCCGGCGGACGCCTGTCGGAGGTCGTTGATCAGAATGGGCATTCGGTTGTCCGCAACACCTACGGCGCTGATGGCAGGGTTGTCGAGCAGCTGGACGCACGAGGTAGCCGGAGTGTGTTCTCTTGGGACGGTGAGACGGAGACGGCGACGATGCTCGATGCAAGAGGGGGGATGTGGCGGGACATCTACTCGAACGGCATTCTCGTTGCCCAGATCGATCCGTTGGGGAACACCATCAGTTACGGCTACGACGTTGATCTCAACCAGACAAGCAGGATGGACGCACGCGGGAACACTTGGACGTTCGTATACGACGCACGAGGCAACATGATCCGGCGAACGGCGCCTGACCCGCTCGGGTACCAAGAGGACTTCACCTTCAACGCACGTAATGACGTCGCGTCATACACGGATGGAAGGCGGCGCGTGACGGCCTTCGACTATGACGCGAACGGAAACCTGATCCGCATGATCCGTCCGGGGAGCGTAGTGACTACGTTTTCCCGGAACCCGTCTGGAACGGGTCAGCTCGTCGGGATTCAAAACCCCCTTGGGCGGCAGACATCGTTCTGGTACGACTCGTATGGCAATCTGGTCCGGATAGGGTGGCCAGCCGGGGCTTCGACGACAATGACGTACGACACGGCGGGGAGAGTGGCATCGGTGGTTGAACCGCGCGGGAACGAAGTCGGCGCTGATCCCGATCAATACCGGTGGACTTTTCAGTATGACGCCGCAGGTTATCTCCTTAGACGATCGGATCCTCTGGGTCATGAGACCATCTACGCGTACGACGGCGTTGGAAACCGAACGTCCGTGACCAATGCGAAGGGCGGGGCGAGCGTTTTCGAGTTCGACGCAGCCAATCACCTTGTCAAGGCTGGATCCCCGTTGCCTGGCGCGGAAACCAACTACCGGTATGACGCGGGGGGTAATCTCATCGAGAGGATCGACGCTGCAGGGAGAAGCGCCGGGTTCTCTTATGATGCGGCGGGTCGCCTGACTGAAGCCACAACACCATTGGGAACGACCAGTTTCGAGCATGACCCGAACGGCAACTATGTGCGGAAGACTACCCCCGCAGGAAACGCAACCATTGGTGATCCGGCAGACGGATCGGTGACCTACGCCTACGATTCCATCAACAGATTGATTGGGATCACCTACAGCGATTCGACACCCCCCGTCCAGTTCTCGTACGACGCCAACAGCAACAGAACAGCCATGACGGACGGTGCCGGGACGGAAACGTATACGTACGACGACTTAGACCGGGTCACACGTATCGCGCGCGGCGCGATCGCATGGATCTATGAGTATGACGCCGTGGGAAACGTGATGCGCCGCGGCGGAACTGCAGGCGACGTGCGCTACACGTACGACGAGGCGGGCCGGATGTCGTCGGCCGGCACCGGTAGCGGCGCCGTCAGTTATCAGTACGATGCCGCCGGGAACCTCGTGAGGACGAATCTCCCGGCGAGCAATGGGTTCATGGAAAACCGCGCGTATGACCGCGCGGGCCGACTGGTGTCTTTGCGCACGACCAGCGGTGATCGTACGTTGTCGGCCTTCGAGTATTCCCTGGATGAGCTGGGCAACCCGTTCGCAGTGACGGACGCGCTTGGGGGGACGACGACCTTCAAGTATGACGAGCTGCAACGTGTCACCGAGGTCTGCTACGTGCGGGCGTGCACGCTTCCGGCGGACAAGTTCATCCGGTGGACGTATGACCGGGTGGGGAATCGCACGTCTGAGACCAGGAGTATCGGAACGACAAACTTCGCCTACAACGATGCCGACCAACTGACCTCACGGAGCGGTCCGACCGGGGACGTTACCTACTCGCATGATCTGAACGGGAACATGACGTCGGCGGGGGACAAGACCTTCTCGTACGACTTGGACAACAGGCTCGTGCGCGCCGGCGACAGCACATCGACGATTCGGTACCGCTACGACGGGGATGGGAACCGAGTCGAATCCGAGACCACGCCGGAGGGGTCTTCGCCGACCATAAGTCGACATCTGTGGGACCGCGTCAACGTAGTTCCCCAACTGGCCGCCGACACCAACGCAAATGGCCAGGTTGCCCGCACCTACGACTACGGTCTGCAGCGCATCAGCATGAGTGTCGCCGGGGAGAGGCATTTCTATCATCACGACGCGCTCGGCAGCGTCGTGAACGTGACCTCGTCCACGGGAATGCTGGAGGCGAGCTACAGCTACGAACCCTTCGGCGCCGCACGCAAGGTCACCGTGACGAGCCCCCTCGCACCGGCGAACCCGATGCGTTTCGCCGGTGAATCGCTCGATGCCACGGGGCTGTACAACCTGCGCGCGCGCGCCATGGATCCGAGCCTTGGCAGGTTCCTGCAAGTGGATCCCGTCGCGTCCCCCGTTGGGACTCCCTACGTCAGTGCGTACGTCTATGCGAACAACCGCCCAACGGTGTTGATCGATCCACTCGGCTTGTTCCCCTGGCGCACCGTGTTCAAGGGAATCGCCGTGGTGGCCAGCGTGGTGGCCGTGGTGGCAAGTGCAGGTCTGCTGGCTCCACCCACTGCGGCGATCGTTCTGTCCATCTCGACGGTCGCCGGCGTTGGCGCATCGGTTGTCGGAACGATGTTGGACTGTGCCGACGAGGATGCGAGTTCTGAGTCCTGCGCTGACAGCATGGTGCAGTCCGGAGTTGGCCTTGTTCTGGCGGGGGTTGGCGTGAAATCGGTTAGCAACGCTACCCAGCTCGCAGCGGCTCTGGCCGATGTTGCTATGCACGTCCTCGGTCCGACGAAGTGAGTGTCTTCTTCGGGACCTTCCTGTGGGGTGGCGCCATGCTGCTCTTCGGGCTGTACTTTGTTGCACTGAGCCGTGGACCCGTCCCCAGTTGTGCGGATCCCTTCGCGCGCGAACGGATCAGGGCGTTCCGACGGACAACTCCGTACATCTTCCTCGCAAGCTTCCTTGCGCTGCTCGTGGGTTCCGTTGGCGTGGTCACCCAGGCCACGATTTCCACCCCGGCCCCCCGGTACTTCGCCGCCACCGGGGGCTACGGCGCGGTGGTGGCCGCGGTGGGGATCGGTCTCGGGGTGCTCGCACGGATGCGCGC
>JBAZZY010000068.1 GCA_041658565.1 Actinomycetota bacterium
GGCTCGTCATCCGGGCAAGGCCCACGAAGAGCCCAAGGGGCGCATCCCTCGTTCGCGACGCGTTGGTCGTGAGGTTCGTGAGGCCTTCGGGAGCCTTCGTCTCGATGAAGGGAACGCCGACGAGACTGAGTTTCTCGTCGAGTAGCGTGATGGCGCGTTCAAGCACGTCCAACGCTTGATCGAGGGCGAGGCTCGCGTTCTTGGACGCCAACTCGGTGGGGTCTATCCCCATTTGGATGGCGGTCTGGCGGACTTCGCGCCCAAGCTGCGTCTGGTCGTACGTCCCAAGGAGGCTTTCAGTCTGGTTGAGGGCCCCCCAAGGCGCGCGCTTGAGGTCGCGAAGCTGCGTTGTCCAGTCCTTGAGGTGAGCAAGGAGAACACGTTGGTCCTGGAGACAAACAAGTTGGCCTCCTTGGCTCTTGAGGTAATCCTGCGTTTGTTCGCTCACGTAACCGTCGATGCTCGTGGGGAGCGCTTGGGAGAGGACGAGTGATGCGGGGGCTTTGGTCGTGCCCTCCAACGTGTTGGCCTCCGCGTGGAGCAAACGCAGGACGGCTTCGGCGAGCGCGAGTGTCCCATCGATGGGAGCCCCGCTGGCACAGTCTGTCCCGACGTTGACGGGCAATCGCGCTTGGCCGCTTCGCTCGTCTGCCAAGTAGTATGGGTTGAGGAGCCACGGTTCGAGCATGCTTTGGATGGCGGTGAGGTCGGTTTGGGTTGGCTCGTCAAGGATGCCCCCAACGTCCTTGACGCTCGTGTTGAGGGCCTGATCGTAGAGCGTGTAGAGGAGGTCTTTCTCAAGGAGGTCGAAGAAGGCGTAGTGCGTGACGTTGAGCGTGACGTCTTGGCCTTCGAGCGCGCGCACCTGAACGAGATTGTGAATCATCTCGTTGAGGTTGGCGAGTTCTGTGCCCGTGTAGCCCGCTTCTTCCAAGAGGACTTGATAGCTTGACGTGGTCGCGTTGAGGAGAGCGTCGAGGTCGATGGGCGAGAAGTTGGCGACTCCAGGGAGTTTGTTGTTGACGACGCCAAAATCGACTTGGAGGCTGGCGGGGAAGGCGGGAGTGTCGATGGTGACGTTGAGGAGCGATTTCGTCACGGCCGCACGCACGAGGGGCTCGGCGGGGGCCGCAGCGCCCAAGAGTTGGCCGGGCGTGCTCGCGCTCGCCGTTTGCTGCGTGATGTTGAGGTTCGCCGTGACGTTCTCGAACACGCTTGATCGCGATTGGCCAAGACTCGTGGCGAGTTGGTCGATGGGGTCGCTCGTGTTCCAGGCAAGGAACGCGCCCAAGTCGAGCGCTCCGAGCCCTTGCTCGTAATACGTGGCCGGGGCCCCGTATTGGCCGCGCACGTTCACAGCGAGGCTGCTCAAGACCGCGCGGACGAGATCCACCTCGTGAACGCCGCGCAAGGCAGTGGCTTCCACGTAGGGGAGCGCGTTGAGGACGCTTCCCAGCGTCGTTCCAATGGGGCTTGGGGCCACGAAGTCGGGCTTGGGCGTCAAGGCGGGAGTGGGTCCAAGGCGCGACCATGACGCGATCCCACCATTCTCTTCGCCAGCGCCAATGGTGAGGACGCGGGGACTCGCGGCGAGGCCTTGGATCGTCATGAGCTTGTCTTGGGCGCGCCATGACCAAGCCGTTTGGGGAAGCGTGCCGCTTGGTACGAGGATGATGCTGCCGTATTGGTCTGCGGCTTGTTCGACTTCTAAGGCCAAGTGGGGCGTGAGGGGCAAGTCCTCGATGAGGACTGCGAAGACGCCAACGGTGGGTCGAAGCGCGTGGATGACGTCGGCGAGCATGTAGGACGTTTCCCACGAGGAGCGCACGGGCAGAGTGATGACGAGCCGGATGTGGCCGGTGCGCGCGCTCTTCTCCCAAGCGGTGGGTTGGTAGTGCGTGACGGCTTCGCTTAGCGTGTGCGTCGTGCTTTCTCCAAGCGTTTGGAGGTGGTCGAGGGGCTCGCCCACGATCTGGTAGGATGCGTCAAGCGCGTTGCCTTGCCGGATTTCTGCGCTCACGAGCAGGTCTGAGAAGAAGGCGAGGTTGATCTCGTTTAGGCCCGAGAACGGCGTGCATGTGGACTCGGATGCGTCACGAATGGCGAGCCGGTCCAGCGTTTCGAGGTTCGAGTGCGAGCCGCTGGCGTTGGCGGTCCACAATTCGCGCGCGCAAACCGTCACGTTCGAGGCGCTCCCCAGGAGGAAGCTGTCGTCGAAGAGGCCGTACCCGAGGAGTGCTCCGTTGGCGCTGGCGTTGAGGAGCGTGAGCGCGTGAGGGCGGCTCGAGTTCGCGACGTAGGCTTGCGCGTGGTCCCGGTTGTTGGGGCTCCATGAGACGACGTTGAGGGTGTGGTTGTCAGCGTAATGGACGAGGACGGGAGGATTTGGTGGAGTTCCGTTTTCGCCTGCGACGAGGAGAGAGAAGTTGGTGTTGAGGACGTCACCGTTGAGGACCTCGTACTGAGTGCGGATGACGAGACGCATGGGCGTGAAGCCCACGAGGCCTGGCACACGGGCATTTACCCAGCCGAGTTCTTCGTCGTGGATTTCGATTCGTTCGAGGCGCAGGTTGGACTTGGCTCCAGTGTCCCATTCGAGGATGGTCGCATTGTAGTCTGACGATTGGCCCAAGTTCGCGAGGTTTGGCCGGATGGGCATGCCTTCATCCGTGACCTTCAAGGCGAGGTGGCGGCCCACGGCGCGCAAAGTGACGGTGCTTGCTGTGTTGGCGGCTTGGGCTCGTTGGGTCTCGTTCGTGCTGGCGTAGTAGGCCGTCTGGGCTTGGCCCAAGTCCGCGAGGTCGGTTGTCGTGTAGAGGCTGGTCCAGTTTGTCACGATGGGCTCTTTGGCTTGTTGGCAGGTTTGGCTCCAAGTCCACAATCCGCTGCCCGCCTCCGTGGCTTGCGATTTGTGGATGGCCTCGTTTGCTCGCACGTCCAAGGGCAAGGCGGCCAAGTCGGCGGTGCACCATTCGTAGGAGAGTGGGGTGTCCTGTTTGAGGAGGGTGGGGTCTTGGCAGTCGTGGGATTGCGTGGTTGGAAGGGATAGCGTAGTGCGGTTGGGAATGATGACGCAATGAAGGACGGCCGTGCCGGCGTACGCGGTTCGCAAGACGTCCGAAGGCGCGACGCTACCGGGTTCGGTAGTGATTTGGGGTCGGGGGGATGAAGCGTCGTGGGGCCGCGTGGTCCGCTTGAAGAGCGTTGCGTCCTGGCTGTGGATGCGATCGAAGCTGTCGTGGGTCGTGTTGGTCGGGAGTTTGAGGCGCCACTCGCTGGCGTGTTGGGCGTGCGTGCCCGATGCCCATGTGACGTCGAGCCCGTAGTCGAAGACGCGGGGGGCCAACGCGCAGTTCGTGGGAAGGTTCTGCATCGCGTTCAAGTCGTAGAGGCGGCACAAGACGAGCGTGTCCCACGATTGGTTCATCTGCGTGGTCTGGA
>JBAZZY010000069.1 GCA_041658565.1 Actinomycetota bacterium
ATCGGCGCGCCGTTCAAGAATTACTTCACCGATCCGGAGCGGGCCGAGACGGGCATCAAGCTGGTGCTGAGCGAGAAGAAAATCACCAACTACGAACTCACCGCGCGGGCCAGAGACGGCAAGGAAACTGTGGTGTCCTACAACGCGACGACCTTCTACGACCGGGACAGGAGGTTGCAGGGCGTGTTCGCCGCGGCGCGCGACGTCACGGAGCTGAAACACTTCGAGCAAACACGCCAGAAAAACGTCGAGCTGGAAAACGCAAGCCGCATGAAGAGCGAGTTCCTCGCCAATATGTCTCACGAGCTGCGCACGCCGCTCAACGGCATCATCGGCTTCACCGAGTTCCTGATTGACGAAAAGCCCGGCCCGCTCCGGCCCAAGCAGAAGGAGTATCTGGGCGACGTGCTCAACAGCGCGCGCCACCTGCTCCAGCTCATCAACGACGTGCTCGACCTCGCCAAGGTCGAGGCCGGCAAGATGGAGTTGCACCCGGAGACCTTCCCCGTGCGCAAGGCCGTCGAGGAAGTCACCGCCGTTATCAAGAGCATCGCCCAAAAGAAGCACATTGCGCTGGGCATTGAGGTGAGCGACGGACTTGACGCCGTCACGCTCGACCAGCACAAGTTCAAGCAGGTGCTCTACAATCTGCTGTCCAACGCGGTGAAGTTCTCGGACGAAGGCGGCCGGGTGGCCATCCTCGCGCGCCTCATGGACCCGCACCAGCTCGAAGTGCAGGTCCGCGACACGGGCATCGGCATCAAGGCCGAGGACATCAACCGGCTCTTCACCGAGTTCGAGCAACTGGATTCCGGCACCGCGCGTCGCTTCGAGGGCACGGGACTCGGCCTGGCGCTGACGAAGAAGATCATCGAGTTCCAGGGCGGACGCATCGGCGTGGAAAGCGAACCGGGCAAGGGCAGTGTGTTCACCGTCGTCCTGCCGGTGATGACGGGAGAAGGGCAGACGGCATGAGCGCAAAAATCCTCGTCGTGGACGACAACCCCACCAATCTCAAGCTCGTCTCCGACGTGCTCGAATTCGAGGGCTACGACATCCTCAAGGCCGTGGACGCCGAGGAGGCGCAGGTCGTCCTCGCCGCCACCCTGCCCGACCTCATCCTCATGGACATCGCCCTGCCCGGCATGGACGGACTCACGCTCACGCGCAAACTCAAGGCCGAGGAGCGCACCCGCGGCATCCGCATCGTCGCGCTCACGGCCTTCGTCATGAAAGGCGACGACCAGAAGGCGTTCGACGCCGGTTGCGATGGCTACATCGCCAAGCCCATTGACACGCGCAAGCTGCCCGACCAGGTGGCCGGGTTTCTGGCTCGCGCAAGCGGTCAATCACGGAGAAGCCGCATGAAAATCCTCGTCGTCGAAGACCACGCTTTGGATCTCAAGCTCGCGGATCTCGTCCTGAGCACCGCCGGCCACGATGTCAGTGCGGTCGAGGCTGCCGAGCCGGCCTTCGCCGCCATCCAAGAAGACCGCCCGCAGCTCATCCTCCTCGACCTCGACCTGCCGGGCATGGACGGCCTCGCGCTGGCCCGCAAGCTCAAGGCCGACCCCGACATGCGCGACATCCACATCGTCGCTGTCACCTGCTATTCCGAACAATATCCGAAGGCCGCCGCCCTGGCTGCCAGGTGCGATGCCTACCTGCTGAAGCCGATCAACACACGTGAACTGTCCGACCAACTCACCGCCGTCGCCGAAGGAGGTGACGCGGTCAACTAGCAGGTGAAAGGAAGGCCCCATGAACCTCCTCATCGTTGACGACATTCCCACCGAACTGAAGCTGCTCCGCGCGCAGCTCGAAGCCGAAGGCCACGCAGTCTTCGAGGCCCATGACGGCGTGGACGCGCTCGCTCTGCTGGAGCGTCAGCGCGTGGACGTGGTCATCTCCGACATCCTCATGCCGCGCATGGACGGCTACCGTCTCTGCCACGAAATCCGCGCCAGCGCGGGGCCGCCCCTGCACGACCTGCCCATCATCCTCTACACGGCCACCTACACCTCGCCGAGCGACGAGAAGCTGGCGCTGGACGTGGGCGCGGACAAATACCTGAAGAAGCCCGCCTCCGTCGAAACACTCGTCGCCGCGTTGCACGAAGTCATCGCCAAGCCCCATGCCGGGCCGCGCCCCGAGGCGTTGCAGGAAATCGAAGTGCTCAAGGAATACAGCGAGCGGCTGGTGTCCAAGCTGGCGGAGAAGAACAGCGAGTTGATAGCCTCAGAGGTCAAGTTTCGCAGCTTGGTTGAGCAATCCATCGTCGGCATTTACATCATTCAGGATGACCAGTATGTTTACGTGAATCCAAAGATGGCGGAAATCTTCGGTCTGTCGGAGGAGGAGATGATTTCACGGACGTTCTACGACTTCCTCGTGCCGGAAGACCATGCATTGGCGCGCGAAAACATCCGCAAGCGGATTTCCGGCGAGGTGCAGAACATCCACTATTATCTGCGGGTGCTCCACCAGTCCGGGGCCGTGTTGCAGGTCGAGATTCACGGCAGCCAGATGGATTACAACGGACGGCCCGCGGTGATGGGGACGCTGATGGACATCACCGAGCGCAAGGCAGCGGAAGCCAGGATACGGCGCCTGAATCGCGTATACGCTGTGCTGAGCAGCATCGATTCGCTCATCGTGCGTGCGCGCGACCGCGACGAGCTGTTCAGGGAGGCGTGCCGGATCGCGGTCGAGGCGGGTGCATTCAAGATGGCGTGGATCGGCGTGATCGACCCGCAAACGCTGGACGGCAAGGTCGTCGCCTGGTCCGGCGGCGAGGAAGGCTACATCGACATTGTCAGGCTCACGGCGCGCGACGGCACGCCTCATAGCGAGCGGCCGGCCTGCCGCGCGTTGCGGCAGTTGCAGCCCGTCATCTGCAACGATATTGCGACGGACCCCTCCGTGGCCCCGCTTCGGGATGATCTGCTAAGAAGGGGGCACAAGTCCGTAGGATGCTTTCCACTGACGGTGACAGGACGGCCGGATGCGGTTATCGCGCTGCTTGCCGGCGAGCTCGATTTCTTCGACGACGAGGAGACGCGGCTGCTTCTGGAACTGGCTGGCAACATATCATTCGCGCTGGATCACATCGAAAAAGAGAAAAAGCTCAACTACCTTGCCTACTACGATGTGCTCACCGGACTCGCGAACCGCACTCTGTTTCTCGAGCGGGTGGCGCAGTACATACGCAGCGCTGTCAGCGGCGGACACAAGCTTGCCTTGTTCATGATCGATTTGGAGCGGTTCAAGAACATCAACGACAGCCTCGGCCGGCCCGCCGGCGACGCCCTCTTGAGGCAGGTGGCGGAGTGGCTGACGCGCAATGCGGCGGACAAAAACCTGTTGGCGCGAGTGGGTGCGGACCATTTTGCCGCGGTGCTGCCGGTAGTAAAGCAAGAAGGCGACGTGGCGCGGAT
>JBAZZY010000070.1 GCA_041658565.1 Actinomycetota bacterium
GGGAGCGCGGACTCTACGCCCAGAGCAAGATGGCCGACCGGTTCCTGCGCATCCTCGCCGCTCACCCCGAGCTTATCGCCGAGACCGGCTTCGTGGCCGCCGAAGGTCGCGGCCCCTACGGTCGGAAGCCGAAGGCTGGAGAGTAGAACAGCGGAGGCGACCGACCGCCCGCCACGCCTCTTGCACTAAAACAGGCACCATGCTAGATTTCGCCTGCGAGCCCCTCTCGCACCAAGAGAGGGGACTGGTGTGTCCGGCGGTAGCCCACACGAAAAGCAAGTCTCTCACTACGACCTGGAACAGGTTCGACGGGCGTTCCGAGATGGCGACTTCGTGGTGACCGCGCGAGTAAGAAGCCATCTCACCGATGTCGGCTGGAATCTGGATACGGTTCGAACGACGGCCTGTGGTCTTCGCGAGTGTGACCTGCACAAGTCCCAGGCGCATCGCGAGCGTCCCGGCGTCTGGCTGGACATCTACCGGCCGTGGCACGCGGGTGAGCGACTCTACGTGAAGCTCACGCCTCGCCAGCGGGGCAGCGGGTTCGTTGTTCTCTCGTTCTGCCGCGACGGAGAGAATCACTGAGGAGGTCTTGGCGATGTGTCCGCAGGAGTACGACATCTGTCCTGTGTGCGGAGCACGCGGTCTTGAAGTCACGAATCGCCCGCTGGACGCCGGCACCGGTAGTCGCTCGACAGTCATCGAGCCGGGATTCGAGTACGAGCACTGCACAATCTGCGGCGAGGATCTCATCCCCGCGGCGCATCTCGACGCACTCACCGCACTCGCCATCGCCAAGGAGCGTGCGGAGGACGGGCTGCTGTCGGGCAGCGAGATTCGTCGGCTTCGGCTCTCACTCGGTCTCACGCAAGCGGATCTCGAGGGATTACTCGGCGTCGGCGAGACGACTGTGGGCCGCTGGGAGCGCGGCCTGTACGCCCAGAGCAAGCCCGCCGATCGTCTGTTGCGCCTGCTTGCCGCCCACCCTGAGCTCATCGCCGAGACCGGCTTCGTCGCTGCCGAAGGCCGCGGGCCGTACGGGCGGAAGCAGACATCGAAGTCGGGGGCCTGACGCGAGCGCGTAAGGTTTCGGGGGGCGGGGCCCCCAGCACGTTCTTGAAGTGAGATGCGGGTTTCCTTCTACTCTTGGTGTGTCTAAGACCGAGAGAAAGAGAGGAAACCCGCGTGCACGATGATACAGCGCTTCTGAAATCGGTCCTTGTGGAGTTCTGCCTTGAGCGGATCGCCCGCTTCGAGGACTTCGAGAAGGCTGAGACCAGCTCGCACGAGGATGTCTTGTGCACCCTGGCCGGTGCGATGGCTGAGGCTCTCGAGATCTTCGACGCGCGGTTGTTCGCCGACAGGCCCGAGGGCTGGCGTGTTAAGGATTCCAGGCCCCGTTCGGTCCTCACGGAGTTCGGTGAGGTGACCTTCAGCCGTCGCGTCTACACAGACGACTTCGGGGATCGCCGCACCTACCTCGATGAGATCGTGTCCCTACGCCCCAGAAAGCGCCTCTCCCCGGGAGCGTTCCAGGCCCTCGCGCTCTTCGGCTCCGAGATCCCCTACGGGCGTGCGGCGAAGATGCTGTTTCGGCACTGCGTGGGCGACGTCTCGGCGATGACGACGATGGGGGTGCTCCGCGAGACGGGCGACCTTCTCGAGGAGTCGGCGGAGATACGGCGTCGTGACCTGTTCGACCACGGACTCCTTCCGGCGGCTTCACGGATGAGCGAGGAGTTGAGGATCGAGGCCGACGGGATATGGGTGGCGCTGCAGCGTGCCGGGGGACGGGGAGTCGAGGTCAAGGCGCTCTGTGCCTATGAGGACAAGAACGCAGGTCGGCGCGTCGGAGTCGTGCACCACGCACTCGTCGGCGGTCCGAAGCGCTTCTGGGAGGAGGGTGTGGCGCATCTGGCCGGCCACTACTCGCTGCCCGCTCTCAAGCGCTGCTACACGGGAAGCGACGGTGCGAAGTGGTGCGGCTCCCTCGCCGACCACCTGCACGGACCGAGGATCGTGCACAAGCTCGATCCCTGGCACGTCAACCGGGCGATCAGGTCGGCTTTCCCTGAGAGAGGCGACGCCGTGCCTCTCTTCGACCTGCTGCATGCGGGGAACCTCGACGAGCTGCTCGACGTGCTGTCCTCGCGTCTGGACACCGGTTTCGGCGATGAGGACAAGATCCGGGGACTGATCGGCTACATCAGGAACAACCGCGCCTCGATCGAGGCGGAGGCACCGAGCATGGGGACGATGGAGGGGACCAACGCGCATCTCTACGCCGCCCGGATGAAGGTGTGGGGAGGAGCCTGGTCGAGGGAGGGGGCGAGCGACATGGCGCGCATCAGGAGCACGCTGGCGTCGGGAGAGACGCTGCCGGTGCCGACGAGGGAGCAGGCGTTCAGGGCAAACGACCGCAATCGGCGCTCTGCGATCCTAGAGAAGCGGCGCTATGGGTTCAGCTACGAGATGGTACTCTCGGACGGTGAGGGATACGAACCTCGGGCGGGGCACTTGATGCCGTTCTCGACGCGCCAGCCGTTCCGCGCGATGTTCAATCCCATGAACTGAGAGTAGACCCCCCAAATCCTTACGCGCTCGGGTCACTATGGCAACTTGAGTTGCCACGATGGCAGGTGTAGTGTCCATTGCATGGAGCCCACATTCACCATCGCTGACGTCTATGCGACGCCGGGCCGAGCCAAGGTGCTCAGAACACTGGCCCGGTATGAGGGGCCAATGAGCACCCGCGCGGTTGCCGACGGCGCGGGGCTCAGCCACACAGCTGCCGGCTCTATTCTGCGCTCCCTTGGCGCGATGGGCATGGTGCGCAAGGACAGTGTAGGAATCGCGCATGCCTACACGCTGGAACGCGCCAACGTCTATGTGCGCGACATGGTTCTGCCGGCCATCGAGGCGGAACGCTCAATCATCGACGAGTTGTGTCGGGATCTCGTCGCGGACTTCGCCGAGCACTGTCAGTCGCTCGTGTTATTCGGCAGCTACGCATACGGGGAGCAGACGGAAACCAGCGATATTGATGTCTTCGCACTGGTCGAGGATTCGCGGCGCGCGCAGCTACTCGAGCGGAGGAACCTGGATCGCTGGTCGTGGTACTCGTCGAAGTACAGCTCACCGCTATCGCTCATTATCTTCACCCGCGCCCAAGCGAGCGACAGTCTCGGGTGGAATCAGAGCGCGTTAAGAACCGAGTTAGCCTCAACCGGCATCATCCTCCACGGGCTTGGCGTCGACGAGTGGGGGCTTGACTGCGATGGTGGCACCAACTCGCAAGGCGTCGCGCGGACAGGCGAGGCGGTATCTGGCCA
>JBAZZY010000071.1 GCA_041658565.1 Actinomycetota bacterium
GTAGACGGCGCCGGCCCCGGGAGAGGTCTCGACCCAGGCCCGACCTCCGTGAGCCTGGGCGATGGCCGCAACTATCGACAATCCCAACCCCACCCCTCCGCTCTGACGAGATCGCGAAGGGTCGGAACGGAAGAAACGATCGAACACCTGATTCGCCTCCTCCTCCGACAGACCCGGCCCCTCATCGGCAACCTCGAGCACGGCCTCTCCCGGGGTCGTGATGACCCGGACATGAATCGGAGTGCGGGCCGGCGTGTGGATGAAAGCGTTGGTCAGCAGATTCGGGGCGACCTGGCGAAGCCGGACTTCGTCTCCGTCGACCACGACCGGTTCGGTGATCTCGAGGTCTATGGGGCGATCGGGCTCAATCACGCGGGCATCGTGTACGGCATCGCTCACCAGGCGGGCAAGATCCACCGGCCGGCGCTCGAGAGGCCGACCCTCGTCCAGTCTTGCCAGCAAGAGCAACTCCTCCACCAGCGTCCCCATGCGGGAGGATTCCTCTTCGATTCGCCGCATCGTCTTCGCGAGATCATCGGGGCGGGTGTCCGCGCCGCGGCGGAACAGCTCCGCGTAGCCGCGGATGGAAGTGAGCGGCGTGCGCAACTCGTGAGAAGCGTCAGATACGAAGCGACGGAGCCGCGCTTCCGACGCCTGGCGCGCAGCGAACGCGGTCTCGATCCGCTCGAGCATCGCGTTCAGCGCAATCCCGAGGCGGCCTACCTCGGTGCGCGGCTCCGCCGGCTCCACCCGCCGGGACAGATCCCCGGCGGCGATAGCGTCAGCCGCGCGACCCATGTTCTCGAGCGGTCGCAGCCCGAGGCGAACCAGCCAGAGGGCCAGCGCCGCGATTCCGGCGAGCACCACGGCGGTAGCGAGCCCTTCCACCAACAGCAGCCGATGCAGAGTGGCGTCCACATCGCCGAGGGGGTATGCAACGACAACCGTTCCCTCACCGCCGGCAAGAGCAGCCGCGAGGACTCGGTAGCGAATAGATGACCCACCCGTAGCGCCCGCCGTGAAAAATCTGGCCGAGCGCGAATCCCGCTGTGCCGACGAGCCGGGCAGACCGGCGGGAAGATGCGGTGGAACGTCGACCACGCCGAACCCGAACGACCTCGAGACAACAACGGCACCGGACGGATCCAACAACTCTGTGAATGTGGCGGAGGGTGCCGAGCCCCGGCGCTGGCCGGGCACGTTTGCGAACCCCAGTCCGGGCATCAGTCCGTTGACTACATCCTCCAACAACGCTCGCGTGGCCAGTGGCTGCGCCGCCTCCAGTTGCTGATCCAGCCGGTGAATCAGCGACGAGCGCAGGAAGACGTACGTGGCGCTGTCCGCGGCAAGCAGACCTAGCGCGACTAACGCCACGGTGGCCAGCAGCAGACGCGCGCGAATCGACATCGTCATCCCTTGGGGAGCCTGAGGCTGTAGCCGACCCCCCGCACTGTGTGGATCAGGGGTGGGTCGAAGCAGTCGATCTTCTTGCGAAGGTAGCCGATGTAGGTCTCCACGACGTTTCCATCCCCCGCAAAGTCGTAGTGCCACACATGGTCGAGAATCTGCGTCTTGGACAGGACTCGTCGACCGTTGAGCATCAAGTACCGCAGAAGGTTGAACTCGGTGGGTGTCAGCTCGATGCAGGTCTTCCCCCGCCAAACCTCATGAGTGTCCTCGTCCATCTCCAGATCGGCGAAGCGCAAGCGGCCGGAGGCAGCCTCGGCGCCACCGACGCGGCGGAGCACGGCCTTCACACGCGCCACGAGCTCTTCGATGCTGAACGGCTTGGTCACGTAGTCATCGGCGCCCATCGTGAGACCGTGCACCTTCTCTTCGGTCGCATCCCGCGCGGTGAGGAACACCACCGGTGTCTTGGTGCCGTCGGTTGCCAAGCGCCGCTGCACCTCGAACCCGTCAAGATCCGGAAGCATGATGTCGAGCACGATGAGGTGTGGGCGGAACGATGACGTGGCTTTCAATGCCTTGCGGCCGCTCTCCGCGGTCTCCACCTCGAAGCCCTCGTACCGGAGTGCGGTGGCCACCAGGTCGGTGATGTTGGGCTCGTCGTCAACGACCAGGATCCGCAACGGCTCCCGTGTGTGTGCCGACGAACCCCTTGATGCTTCTTCTCCCCGCATCGTCCCGAGCCTCCCAAGCGCTCCGAGCGTCGAGTCGTCCTTCTTGGCCCACGCCCATTATCGAGCCTGTCCCTGTGAACTGGCTGAGAGACCAGCCTAACCGCCGGACGCGGAAGTGAGCGTCGCCGTCGCGGTTCGCTTCTTGCCGTCCCGCAAGTACGTCAGTTCCACGGTTTGGCCCGACTCGAGGCGGCTGAGAGCCGTGATCAGGTACTCCATGGAACCGATCTTCATGCCCTCGATCCCGACGATGATGTCACCCACCTTGAGCCCGGCCTTGTCGGCCGGCCCGCCACTGACCACCTGCTGAACAAGCGCACCGCCTTGGTTCGGCAGGCTCTCGCCCGAGATGCCGACGAACGGCCTTTCAGCGTGACCGGTCTTGATGATCTGCTCCGCATCTCGACGCGCGATGTCGATGGGGATCGCAAACCCGACCCCGACGTTGCCGCTCCCACTTCCCACAATCGCGGTATTGATGCCGATCACGTTGCCGGATGCATCGGCGAGAGCCCCACCGGAGTTGCCGGGGTTGATCGGGGCATCGGTCTGGATGGCGTCCGTGAGACGTTCGCCGTCCCCGAGATCGATGTTGCGGTGCATCGCGCTTATGACTCCGGCGGTCACCGTGCCCTGGAGTCCGAATGGGCTACCCAGCGCCACCGCGACATCTCCTACGCTGAGCTGGGCGGTGGAGCCCAGTGTCGCGGCCTCGAGCCCCGAGCGATCCACCTTGATCACGGCGATGTCGTCAACCGGGGAGGCGCTGCCGACAAGACGCGCCGGCAGCTTCCCTCCGGTCGCCAACGTCACATGGATGGAGCCGGCCCCCTCGACAACGTGATTGCTGGTTACGATGTAGCCGTCGCTGGTGAAGATGACGCCCGAACCCGTTCCACTGCTTTGCATACCGAAGCGGCCGGTCGATGTCGTGACGTCGATGAGCACGACGCTCGGAATGACCTTCTGTGCCACCGCCGCAACACCCGTGAGCGACTGCGCGCTGACCTTCGACGTTTTGGGGGCGACTCGCTCAACTATCGTGCTGGTGGCATCCCCTTTCCTGGTCGCAAGAAGCGTCGCCGATGTCCCGACCGTCCCCCCGACCAGTGCCGCGAGGAGTGACAATGCCACGAGCATCTTGACGGGCCGCGGTTGAGG
>JBAZZY010000072.1 GCA_041658565.1 Actinomycetota bacterium
CACGGGCTGCACGTCTCACCCCGCAGTCCGGCTGACAATGTGCTGATCACGATCGTTCCGAAGGGATCGCCGGCGACTAACAAGCCGCTCACCTTTGTCGGTAGCTACGACTACCGATACGAGATTCCCGCCGACCATCTCCCAGGTACGCACTGGTATCACGCGCATCTGCACGGATCGACGTCCATTCAGCTGGCGAGTGGCATGGCCGGCATACTGATCGTCGAGGGCGACATCGACGAGGTGCCCGAGATACGCGCCGCGACAGAGAGAACCTTCCTCTTCCAGCAGATTCCCTACGAGATGATCGAAGGCGGACCGGGCGTCGTTGAGGACCGGTCGCTGGACAATCTCGTCGCTCGTTTCAACGGCGAGCTGTCGTCCGGCGATCGCAAACGCTTCACAACAATCAACGGGATTGTCCCTGTCGTGCGCATGAAACAGGGTTCGGTGGAGCGCTGGCGCCTCGTGCACGGCGGGATCTTCGAGCTGTTGCCCATCGACATCGTCGGTTGCGAGCGCCCGTATGATCCTGCATCGCGGTCCATTCGCGACTATTGCGACGACCCGGAGAATGCTGCAGCGACGGACGGAGTCGTGTTCTACCCGATCGCCCGGGACGGGATCACGCTCGGCACTCTCACTGAGGTCAAGGCGGCGCAACTGCCCGTGCTCGGTCCGGGAAATCGTATGGATATACTGGTCAAGGCCCTGCGCCCCGGGACCTACATCCTGCGCAAGGGCCCTGAACAACTGCTGTTTGCGCTGAATGCCTCCGTACGCTTCTCCGATCTGGCAGGTCCAGGAGCTCCTGCGGAATCGGCGGCCAGCAGCGTCGTCGACGAGCCGTACACGCTGGCCGTGATCGTCGTGGAGGCGCATGAACAAGACATGCCGCTGCCGGGCGAAGCCGCTATGGCGGCGCTGCGACGGCCAGCGATTTTAGACGCCGCCGCGGCGCCGGAGCCGCGCCACGTTATCCGGCTCGAGCGACGCGGCCCTTCCGGCTTCGTCAACGGCCGCACGTTCGTCGACGGTCAGTTTCCGCGCACGCTCGTGCTGGGCGATGTCGAACGCTGGTCGATCGAAGCGATCGGGGAGCTGCACCCCTTCCACAAGCATGTAAATCCGTTCTTGCTGATCGAGCAGAACGGGGAGCCTCTCGATCCTCCCGTTTGGCTCGACACGATATCGGTGCCGAGCGGCGAGCAGGCTACGCTCGTTACCCGCTACGACACGTTCGTCGGCAAGTTCGTGCTCCATTGCCATAACCTCGTCCACGAAGATCTCGGCATGATGGAGCTCGTTGAGATCGTTCCGCGTCCTGGCGGCGCGATTGCCGGCCTCACCTACTTTCAGTTCGACACCGCGCCGGCAAGGTCGTGGTCGTTCGCAGGCGCAAACGGTCGCACGCTCACCGTCGCCGACTTCGACGCGCGGGTCGTATTGATTGCGCCTTGGTCGCCGGACTGTCCCTCCTGCGTGCAGGAACTCTCCCGGCTGGCGGCTCTGCAAGCCACGCTCGCCAATCAGCCGCTCTCCGTTGCGGCCGTGATGGTGGGCGCCGATGTGGCGGCGGCCGAGCGG
Source organism: Actinomycetota bacterium (assembly GCA_041658565.1). Taxonomy (NCBI): domain Bacteria; kingdom Bacillati; phylum Actinomycetota; species Actinomycetota bacterium. The sequence goes on from JBAZZY010000072.1 coordinate 1,588, forward strand.
TATCTTCAAGCTAACGGATTGGCCGCGCTGACGGCATACGCCGATCCGGGAAGCGCGCTCAAAGCTCATTTCGCCGTCGATAGCTTTCCGGCTGCCATCCTCATCGACCGCGCGGGCCACGCCAGGGCGGCACTGAAAGGCAGTGGGGGCTGGGACGCTGCCGACGCAGCAGCGCTGGTCCGATACTTTTGCGAGTCTTGAAATTCGTTTTTGTGTTTGCATAGAGGAGCTATATCAATGTCTGCATTGAGCCGATTGCCCTTTTTTGCGGTTGCCGGAATTGCCGGCCTCTGGGTGGTATCTGTCCACGCGCAGGGGCCACACGTGCCCACCCCCGGCGCTGACGTCATTCTCGGCGCTCTCGAGGATGTGACGATCTATGCCCGCAAGGGGCCTATTGTTGCGCTGTCGGCCAAGACGACCTCATGCAACAAGGGCGACAAGGTCTTGCTCTGGCATGCGCTGCCCGACAGCCGCCATCCGGTGATCACTCTCAACCTCTACCGCCTCCTCGATGATCGCATGGAGCAGATCGGTCAGTCGTGGGTGAAACATGGCTATTACGCGCTCCAGGCCGATGCTTGTGGTTTCGGTTGCCAGGCCAATCCCAGCGAGGACGGTCTCGGCGTCGGCTGTTCCGATCCCTACGGCGCCGGTCTCAACAAAGGCCCTAATCTGGGCTCTCGGCGCGACATCAACCCGACGACCGGCGTGTTTGATGGCGCGAGCGTCATCAAGGACTTTCCTCCTGAAGGACCGCCCCGCGCAGACATTCGCCACGGACTGCAGGTTCGAGAGGCCGATCTCGGCCAGAACAATGCGCGCTATTTCGTCGAGGGGCACTACATTGCCTCCGACGATGCCGCGGAAGGCAATGCGCACAACAACGTCTCATACCGCGAGATCAGCAGTCGCCGGAACGCCGCTGGGCAGTGGTCCTTCGCGTATCTCACTGATGCAGCCGTGCGGGAGACCCCTGCGATCTTCGCTTGGCCGCAGGCCGACTTCGCCAGGGTTCGCATCGCCGAGGCGAAGGAGGGCGACAAGGTCATCTTCGGACAGCTTGTCATCGGCTCGAAGGTTGTGCCCATCTCAGACACCGCCAATCTCTATCAGTACGCGGTCTACAATATGAACAGCAATCGCGGCGTTCGCTCTTTCAGTGTGCCGGTTGGATCAGCCGCGGTTCGCGATATAGGCTTCTCTGCTGCGCAATCGCATGGCGCCGACCCGCGTGACTCGACGGTTCTGTCGAACGACCCTTGGGCCGCCAAGCTCGATAACGGCAAAGTGACTTGGACCACCAAGCAATTCTCCGAGGACGCGCTCGCTAACGCGATCCGTTGGGGCACCATGTACTCATTTTGGTTCGTGGCCGACGGCCCCCCGGCGGACGTCACAGCCGACGTGGGGATGTTCAAGCCCGGCGATGGCGGCGATGCGATTTCGAGCGGCGCGGCCTGTGCCCCGGGTGCGACCTGTAAGGTCAAAGGCCCACAAGCAGCGACGCCTTGATATTGCAAAAAGGGCCGCCACGGCGCTGCCGGACGGCTCCTTTCGCAATGCTGGGTCAGCTCAATTGGTTCGAACCTGCGAGCGCTGATATTTCAGTGGCTCGTTCCTTCCAGGGCCCTTGAGCTGAAGGATATAGGTCAAGTCGTCGAACTCTAGGTTCCGTTGCTTCAC
>JBAZZY010000073.1 GCA_041658565.1 Actinomycetota bacterium
GCCAGCAGCTCGGGCATGCAGGCGTAGCTGCCCGGGAGGCCGTAGACGCGCGCCTGTCCCGAGCTCAGCAGCTCGCCCTGCACCCACGCGCGTTCGCCGTCCTGCTCGACGAACAGGTGCGCCAGCGTGCGGCCGTAGCGATCGCGCGTGCGCCCCGACGTGGCGAGCGATACGGAGCGGCCGAGCACGAGCGCGCGCAGCGCCGCCGTCGCGTCCTCCTCGGCTTTCCATGGCTGCGCACCGGGGTTGAGGTCCGGTGAGCGCGGCGCCAGCGCGCCGATGAGGCGCACCTCCTGATTGTCGTCGAGCAGTATGGTTTCGGCGTCGAGCACGCGGATGACGGCGCGCGTCGGCCCCGCCTGCAAGGTGCACTGGGGCGGCTCGCCGTTGCCTCCCGGTGCGGCAGCCGCGGCAACGGCCGTCGTGGCGGCAAGAGCCACCGCTACGGCCGACGCCAGGCGCTGTACGCAGATACCCATCGTCCTCTGTCCCCCGGCAAGCATAGGGACAATCGGAAGTGAAAGCTTCTCAGAACAGGCCGCCGGCAAACATCTCGAATGGCCAGCCGCCATGCGCCTCGGAGCTCCTTGCGGCGGGGACCTCGTGCATCACGGAAGGCCAGGGCGCGGCATCGACGCTGCCATGCACCTGGTCCGGCGCCTGGTCCGGCGGCAGGTCGACCGTGCGCGTCGCAAGCTCGTCACGCGTCCACGGCGGGGCATGGTCGAAGACGATGCGGTCGATGCCGGCGCCGGGCGCCAGGAAGAAACCGCGCACGGTCACCGAGCCGCCGCCCGGAAGGGTAAGCAGTAGGTCGCCATCGCCGGCACGGAACGTCCCGACGTCGCTCGGCGCGACGCCGCCGGCGAGCAGCAGCTCGTTGATCTCGGTGCCGGCCGCGCAGTCGATGATGACGTCGACGCCGTCGCCGGGGAGATAGACGTAGCCGTCGCTCCCCGCGCCGCCCGACAGAATGTCGTCCCCGCCGCCGCCATAGAGCGTGTCGTCGGCGGGGCCTGCATTCAAGGCGTCGTCGCCGTCGGTGCCGATAAGGCGGACACCCGCCGCAGCATCGGTGGCGGCGAGCCGTGCCGCGCGCGTCGGCGCCGCCTCGAGCGAGCTGACCGGCTGCGAGACGCGATTGTCCTCCAGCAAGTCGATGCCCTTGCCGAGCACGATATGGTCGGTCTTGGCATTCCACTGGATGCGCTCGACCGAGAAAAGGTGATCGATGCCGTCATCCGAAACGGCGACGAAGTTCGGTACCTTGTGCGGGATCCAGTGGCGATTGAAGGTGATCGACACCTCTCGGGCACCGGAATAGTCGATGACGTCGGTACCGTCGGCCGCATAGGCGAGCTGCGGCTGGCCGCCGTGCACGATGTTGAAGCCGGGCGACCAGTGGAAAAAGTCGTCGCCTTCGCCACCGTAGAATTTCTCGATCTGCCGCGACGCCGGACTGCCTTCGAACGCATCGCGGCCGCCGCCACCCAGCATGGTTGTGAACCCGTGCTCCGCCCGCATGTGGTCGTCGGCGCCGGTGCCGAGCAGTGTCGCCATTCCCGGCGACAGATGCAGCCCGTACGGCAGCCGCAGCGTCGGATCCAGACCCGAGTAGTGGATCAGGGAGGCGATCGCCGAGGTGGAATTGACGGTGGGCGTCGGCGACCCCGGCAGGCCGAAGGCGATGTACGGATAGTCCTCGGTTTCGATGTCGCGCGCGTAGCTCGCCATTTTCTCCCACGCCTGCAACTCATCGCCCCAGTAGGGCAGCTCCCTGCTGCCGCGGTGCTCGGGCGTGCCGATCTTGTCGGTGAGTTCGGTGCGCGAGGCGAGATTGGCGTTGGCGAGCGTCAGGCGCCCGCCGGCGCCTTCGATGCCGAGGAAGGTGCCGTCGGGAGTTGGCTCGCGCACGCCCTCCATGACGAACCAGTCGTCTTGCGGGGCGGCAGTGCCGGGCTCGAACACGAGCTGCAGGTGATCGAATCCGAGCAGCCCCAGCCCGTAGGCGCCCACGGGTACCCATTCGATGCGAACGCTCGGCAATCTTCGCCCCCCGGCAGCTCCCCAGCGGGCATATCGCGCCAAGCGCAGGAGATGCAACCTGAGATTGCAGATGCTCCACGGGAACGTCGGGCGGCCTTCGCCGTTGCTCGGGGAACTACAGGAGAACTTCATGGCCACTGACCACCCCCAACGCACTTCGTCGGGCCCGATCTATGTGCTCGCGATGATCTTGCTTGTCGCCGTGCTCGCCCTTGCCGCCGTAACGCTTTGGCAGACGGACAACTCGGGCACTAACTTGCTCTCGGGCGATCCGCAGGCGATTACTCCGCCGGCAACGACGTCGGCGCCGTGACGACATTTTGGCATGCAGAAAAAGCGCTGGCCCGGACAGACATTAGCCGTTAACCCTGTCTACCTTGGAACCAGGAGCGCCGCTGCGCGTAGTATTCTTGCCACGGCGTTGTAGCTGCGCATCCGTTTCCTCATTTAGCCCGGCTCCGGCCGGGCTTTTTTTGTTGGGCCCACCGGCAAGGAGCCGCCAGCCTTTGGCTCATTCCGCGGGCATGTGGCGCGCTTTTGCGCAGTCCCCCGCAGGGCGGACTCCCGTCAAACCTGCCTAAATCGCTGGCATAAAATTTGCCTCGTGAGATGTCGGCATTCTGAACTGAGGCTGGCGCGTTCCCTTCCCCAGCCTTTGCTGGCGCCGAGTTCCCACGGGCTTGGCGCCAGCACCCCAACCCCGCGCAAGAGCTGAAGCTAGCGGCGCCCGAACAGCGAGCCAACGATCGCGAAGCCGATGGCCACCGGGACGGCAATCAACAGCACCGCGCCGATTGTGAGCGCCACGCTGAGAAAGATGAAGCCGAGGAAGCCCACCACCACGCCGAGTGCCATGACCCAGGCGCGCCAGCCGGATACGACGGTAGTCCGGCCGTTATTCTCAACGACGAGCATGACATCGCCTCCGCGCAGCCATCGGATGATCCGATACGCGCATGGTCGCGATGCCCGGCGCGCCCGTCAAGGCCGGCGGGCAGCATCGGCGTCCTACGCTTCTGACGCTGTCTCGGCAGCCGCTCCCGACTTCGCGCTCCACAGGATCGCGACACCGATCAGCGCCGACAGGATCGAGGCGACGAAGACCGCGATCTTGGCGGCGGCGAAGTCGGGCGCGTTGGGAAGTGCCTGCCCCGCAATAAACAGCGACATGGTGAAGCCGATGCCGGCGAGTGCGCCGGCACCGCAGAGCTG
>JBAZZY010000074.1 GCA_041658565.1 Actinomycetota bacterium
CCGCCCGCGCGAGCTCCGCGGCGAGGGGGGCCAATAGGGTGCCGTTCGTCGTCATCGCCAGGGTTTCGAGGCCGCGGATGGGCCTGAGCAGACGGACGAGGCTCGCGATTCCCTTGCGCGCGAGGGGTTCGCCGCCGGTCAGCCTGACCTTCCTGAAACCAAGGCCGACCGCGACGCCGACCACCATGGCTATTTCCTCGAACGTGAGGATCTCCTCATGGCGAAGCGGTTCCACTCCTTCGGGCGGCATGCAATAGACGCAGCGCAGATTGCAGCGATCCGTCACGGAGACGCGAAGATACGCGATCTCACGCCCGTACGAGTCGAACATCGACGACCTCCCCCGCCTGAATTCTCTCAACGCCCAGCTCCATCCGCAGGAGCGCTTCCGCATCGGAAAGCACTGAAAGCATCGAGGAGCCGTGGTAGTTCAGCGGCCGCGCCAAAAGGCCCTCGAAGGCGAGCTCGAGCGCGGCGGGCAGGAATTCCACGCGATCGGAGGCTCGCCGAACCAGGTCCTCGGCGAGCCTGGCTCGCAGGATGCGCGGCTTCCACGCGAGGCCGAGCCTCGCGGCCAGATGGGGCCTGACGAGAATCTCGAAATTGACGAAGGTGGAGACCGGATTGCCGGGGAGGCCGAAAGCCGCGGTCGAGCCGCGCATGCCGAAAAAAGTCGGCTTGCCGGGCCGCATAGCGAGCCCGTGGAAACGAGGCTTCACGCCGAGGGATTCGAGGACGCGAGGCACGAAATCGAAATCGCCCATCGATACGCCACCGGACACGAGGACGATATCGCACTCGTCCAGCGCCCTCGAAAGGGCCTCGCGCAAGACTCCCTCGTCGTCGGGGAAAACGCCGTAGAAGCGCGCATCGCCTCCCGCCGCCATGGCTTGAGCCGCCAGCTGGGGGCCGTTTGAATCGTAAATCGCGGCCGGCCCGAGAGCCGCGCCGGCCGCGACAATCTCGTCGCCCGTGGAGACGATGCCGACGAGGGGCCGCTTCGCGACTTCGACCTCGGAGTAGCCCGAGGATGCGAGAATGCCGAGGTCCTGCGGCCCCAAAAGACGCGGCCCGAGCAAGCGGTCCCCGGAGCGGAGATTCTCCCCGCGAGCGATCACGTTCGAAACGCTCTCGGGCCGAGTGAAGAGAACGAGGGAACGGCCGGCGGCGTCCGAGCCTCCGTCGCGAGTCCATTCGACGCGTTGCACGCGCGAGGCACCGGCCGGCAAGGGCGCGCCCGTCATGATGCGGACCGCCTCGCCGGCTCCGAGCCGCGGGGCTGCGGCCTCGCCCGCCGCCGTCGCGCCCACGACGCGATACAGGGTTCCGCCCGCCGCGCCCTTCCCCGCTCCGCCGTCGGCACCCGTAGAATCCCGCCCGCCGCCTGACGAGCCGGCCGGCGCGTCGCCCGATACGCGATGTGCGACTTCATGCGCGGCCGCGTAAGCGAAGCCGTCCATGGCCGACTTGTCGAAGGGAGGCTGATCCAAGAAACAAAAGGCTTCGACTGGCATGGCGCGTCCAAGAGACTCGGCGAGAGAAACCCGCTCCGTCGCGGACGCCGGGGCGCAGGCGATAACGATGCTCAGCGCTTCGTCGGGATGCAGCGCGTTATCCGACATTGATCAACCTCCGGTCGTTGGCGATTCTTCCCGAATCGACGCGAATTTCCCGATGCGCTAGCTTTTCGGCCAAGGCCGCGTCGTGGGTGCTGAATACGATCGTGCTCCCCGCTAAAATGCGCCCGCGGATCGCCTCGAGGATCAGGTCCCTGGAAGCCGCGTCCGCGCTAGCGGTCGGCTCGTCGAGGAGAAGCACGTCGGCTCCGGTGGCGAAGGCCCTGGCCAAAGCCACTCGCTGGGCTTCTCCTCCTGAAAGCGCTCGATGCCGCCTTCGTTCGAAGCCGGACAGGCCGAGCTCCGCGAGGGCCGCCGCGGCTCTCTCGACGGCCACGGCCCTTCCCGCGCCGCGCGCGCGGGAACCGAACTCGACGTTATACGCCACCGTCCCGGCCAGCAGGTACGGGTGCTGGTGGAGATAGACGACGCGGGACTTGAGACGCGCGAAGCCAAGAGAAACCTTGGCCGAGGCCGCGCTGGAAACGGCTTCCTCGCCCTCGAAAAACAGGCGTCCCGCGGTCGGCCGGAAAATGCCCGCCAGCATCTTGAGCAGCGTCGTCTTGCCGGAACCGTTCGGCCCAACAAGGGCGAGGCACTCGCCTTCGCGTAGCTCGAGGGCCTCGAGATCGAGCGCCACGCATGAGCCGTAGCTGGCCACGAGACCGCGCGCGGAGAAAAGAGCCGGCTCAGCGCCCGCGATGGGGTCGACGGCGGCGCCAGCGTTCGAGCCGGCGACAGGTTCGGCGATACCGTCGGCATGACCCTTGGCGGCGCCGGCCTTGGGATCGGCCGGGCCGGAAACCGGGCTGGCGGCGCGGGCATTGGGACCGACGCCGCCGCTCGACGGGTCGTCGGCGACGCCGCCCTTCGCGACTCGGGATTTAGCGCCGCCGGACTCGCTCCCCGCGCCCGCGTTATGCGACACATTACTCATGGCGGGCCAGCGCGTGGACGGCCAGGTTGATGGCCAGGGCGAGGGCGAGGAGGACGAGCCCGAGCGAAATAGCCCGCTCGAACTCGCCCTTGGAGGCGTCGAGGGCGATGGCCGTCGTCATCGTGCGCGTGGAAAAGCGGATATTCCCGCCGAGCATCATCGAGACGCCGACCTCTCCGGTCACGCGCCCGAAGGCGGCCACGAGGGCGGCCACAAGAACGGCCCTCGACTCCCGGACGGTCGCCGTTATACGCGACAATGGTCCTGAGCCCAAGGTGAGAAGCGTCTCGCGGAAGCGAGGATCGAGCTTCGACAGTCCCGCGTAGGTCAGGGAGGCCACGACGGGAAAGGCGAGAAAGGACTGGCCGAGAATCACTCCCGCGGGAGCGTAGAGCCAATTCAGTCCTCCCATCGGGCCGGATCTCGAAATCAGCGAATAGGCGAAGAGGCCGATGACCACGGTGGGGAGGGCGGTCAGGGAGTTGACGGCCGCCACAAGGCCGCGACGCCCGCGAAAGTTCCGTGAGGCGAGGGCGACGCCCGCGGGAACTCCTGGCAGTACCGAAAAAAGGGTGGCGAAGAGGGAAAAGCGGAGGCTCCGCCCGACCACGCCCCAGGTCTCCGGATCGCCCGAAAACAAAAGGACGAAGGCATCCCTCATCGCCCGACCCTCAATACAGGTAGAAGCACTGCTCTCCG
>JBAZZY010000075.1 GCA_041658565.1 Actinomycetota bacterium
CATTGTTAAAAGCACGGCGGCATTCGCGCTCGCCTCCGTCGTGCTGTCGGTGTTGTTGACCGGCGGCATTAACTACGCCATCACAGGCCGGGTTGGCACCGTCAGTCTCGTTATTGCCATCGTCGTACCAGCGGTCATCGCGCCCGTTTTCACCTATATCCTGCTCAGCCTGGTCTTCAAGTTTGAGTCGCTGGAGGAGCAGTTGCGCCAACTCGCCATCACGGACGAGCTTACGCAGACCTACAATCGGCGGCATTTCATCGAGACGGCGGAGCGCGAGTTCGCACGGGCGCGACGCTACCGCGAGGTATTCTCGGTGGTAGTGCTGGACCTGGATGACTTCAAGTTCGTCAACGACACCCACGGCCATCCGGCCGGAGACCAAGTGCTGCGCACGGTGAGCGATCTGTGCCGGCGCAACATCCGCCAGCACGACACCTTCGCGCGCTACGGCGGCGAGGAATTCGTGTTTCTGTTGCCGGGACTCGATTACGCCGGTGCCTGCGAGTTTGCGGAGCGCATCCGCCGCCGGCTGGCCGGGACGCCCGTCACCTTCGGTAACCGTCTTATCCACGTTACCGCAAGCCTCGGCGTTGCTGTCTACCATGAAGGCCTTTCCGACCTGGACAGCCTGCTTACGCATGCCGATCAGGCGATGTACCGGGCCAAGAACCTCGGCAAGAATCGCCTCCACGGCCAGCCGCTTGGCTGACAGCGGCCACTATCGCTGTATCCGCTCCATCAGCCCCGTATCGTGCAGGATTGAGATAGCAATCTCCTCGACGGATTTCGTGGTTGTATCAAGGATGTGTAGCCCGGCCTTGTTCAAGATTGCATTGGCTGACTCGATTTCCCCTCGGCAGTTTTCCAAAGAAGCATAGCGGCTCTCCGGTTTGCGTTCGTTGCGGATGCGCGCCAGGCGCTCGGGATTGATCGTGAGCCCGTAGAGCTTGTCGCGATAGGGTGCGAGCGGCTCGGGCAGGCGCGTGTCGCCGAAGTCGTCCGGCGTGAGCGGATAGTTGGCCGCGTGAATACCGTACTGCATGGCGAGATATAGCGACGTCGGGGTCTTGCCGGTGCGCGAGACGCCAACCAGAATCACGTCGGCGATGCCGTAATTGGTCGTGGTGGCGCCGTCGTCGTGGGAGAGCGCGTAGTTGATGGCGTCTATGCGCTTTTGATAGACCAGCTCGTCGCCGATGCCGTGCGACAGGCCCAGTGCGTGCGACGATCCCATGCCGAGTTCCGATTCCAGCCTGCGGATGAATCCCGCGAACAGGTCTATACAAAGCGCGTCCGCGGTCAGGATCACATCGCGCACGTCGTCATTGACGAGCGTGCTGACGACAATCGGCCGCCGGCCTTCCTTGCGTGCGGTCTGATTGATTTCCTTCAGCGTCGTCCGCGCCTTCTCGACCGTGTCCACGAACGGCAGGGTGTGCTTGTGGAACTCGACGTCGGGAAACTGCGTCAGCAGCGTGCGGCCGAGGATTTCGGCGGTGATGCCGGTACGGTCGGAGACAAAGAATACCGTGCGCTGGGGCTTCATCGCTGTCGTCGGCGGACTGGTGGATAAGGCTTTGAAGTAGCCGGCCCCGGGTTGCAGCGCTCAGCCGCCGCGTTTATTGATTGCCCCGGGAGTCCCGCGCATCGGGTCGAGCGCGGCAGGTGCGTTTTCCGTGTCGAAGGGCACGAAGCCGTCGTGCTCGGCGGCAAAGCGCATGAGCTGACCCTGTTCGATGTCGAAGTACCAGCCGTGCAGCGCCAGTTCGCCGCGCTCCGTGCGCTCGCGTATCCAGGGGAAAGTCCGCAGGTTGCGTAGCGAAACGCGGATCGCAGCCTGCTCGCAGGCACGCTGCGCGGCGTCGGAAGACGGGTCGCCGTGCGCGGCGAGCGCCACCGTGCGCGCCTCGTCCGCGATCGCCATCCACGGCTGGATGTACTGGCCGGATGCGTTGGTGTCACCGCTGCCCTGCAACAGGGCGTGTATTCCCCCGCAGCGCGCATGCCCCAGCACAATGATGTGCCGCACCCGCAGCGAGCGCACGGCAAACTCGATTGCCGCGCTGGTGCCGTGATAATGCCCGCCGGTCTCTTGTGGCGGAACCAGATTCGCCACGTTGCGCACCACGAATAAATCGCCCGGATCGCTGTCGGTGATGAGCGCGGGGTCCACGCGGGCATCGCAGCACGCGATCACCATGATTTGCGGCGACTGTCCTTGTTGGGTTAGCCGCTGGTACAGCGTTTGCTCGGTCTCGAAGTAACGGGTACGGAAGCGGTGGAAGCCGCGGATCAGTTTTTGTATGGCTTCGTCCATAAGCACTGTTTTATCGTGTGGTTCGCCTTGGCTGGATGCGGACGCCCGCGTGACGGCGGGCGCGCTATCGGATGAATTCTACCACTTCACGATGCGGAACAGATTGCTGTAGTCGTCGCGCCACAGCGGTACGGTCGCGGGCGTTTCGGTCGTGGCGGTAGCGGCCAGGCCGGGGATGCGGTGCAGCACGTCACCGCGCGCGAGCAGCACCCAGGTGCTTTCCGACAGGCGTTCACTGCTGTCGGATTCGACGAGCAGCATGTTGAGCCCGAAGTGTTCCGCCGCCGCGCGCACCACCGGCTGGAGGTCGAGATAGCGGTTGGTGATATGGACTGCCAGCACGCCATCGGGTGCGCGCAGATGGCGCAGATAGGTTTCGAACGCCTCCACCGTCAGCAGGTGCACCGGAATCGCGTCGCTGCTGAAGGCATCGATCGCGAGCACGTCGAACGGCTGTACGGCAGCGCGCGCCAGTTCCTGTTCGAGCAGCAGGCGCGCGTCGCCGAGTGCAACCTCGGTGTTCGCCTCCGAGTCGCGCAGGTAGCTAAACAGGCTGCCGAAGCCGCTCGCAAGTTTCACCACGTCCGGGTTGATTTCATAGAAACGGAACACGTCGTCCTTGCTGCCGTAGACCGCGAGCGAGCCGACGCCGAGGCCGACAATACCGACGCGCAACGGTTGCAGGGCGTTGTTCAGCCCGAAGCGGCGCGGATGGCGCAGCAACGTAAGCCCGATGCCGCTGTCGCGACCATAATAAGAAGTCGGTTCAGTGCGCAGGTCCCAGCGCCGGTACTGGTAGCCGTGGGTGATGCGCCCGTGCAAGAGACGATAGCGATGCGATTCCTCGATCTCGGGACTGTCTTCCTCGACGTGTAGCACGCCGTAGAAGTTGCGCATCTGGGCGATGGCCTCGG
>JBAZZY010000076.1 GCA_041658565.1 Actinomycetota bacterium
GCTCATCTGGAACCCAAGGAGGGACTCGATGCGCCCGGCGCGGCCCGAGGCCACCCTACGGTACGCCTCGGACACGGCTCGGCTGAAGAGGAAGTTGTGGGAGACGCAGAGTGCCCGGCCGTGGCGAGACGCGGCGTCGCACATCGCGCGGCATTCCGCCTCCGTCATGGCCATGGGCTTTTCCACGAAGACATTCACGCCCGCCTCCAAGGCCGTCTGCGATTGCGGTGCGTGCAGCCAAGGCGGCGTGCAGATGCTCACGACGTCCAGGCGTTCCTTGGCGAGCATCTCGTCGAGCTCGCCGGAGTACGGGGTCGCTCGGATTCGCGAGCCCAACTCGCGAGCCCGCTCCGGCCGGCGGTCGTAAACCGCGACGATGTCCGCCGTTCCGGACCGGCGGTACGCAGGCACATGACGATGTCGAGCAACCCAACCGCAACCGACGATCCCGACCCGGAGACGCCTCAGGAGGCGACCTCCTCGTAGAGCCTCTCGTACTTCTGGCTGACCCGTTTCCAGGTCACCTGGCGCTCGGCCCACTCCCGAGCGCGTCGTCCCATCGTGGCTGCGCGCTCCTTGTTCTCGAGAACGTGAATGAGTCCGGCCACGAGGGCATCCACATCGCCCGGATCGAAAAGGATACCGGTTTCTCCGTCCAAGATCAGATCCGGCGTGCCACCCACGCGCGTCGCGAGGACCGGCTTTCCGCAGGCCATCGCCTCCATGACCGCGAGGGGCATGCCTTCCGTGAGGGAGGGGCGCACCACGACGCCCGCACGCTGCAGCACGGGTACGACATCGGGGACCTTCCCGTGGATCCGGACGTTCCCGTTCAGGCCGAGTTCGCCCATCCGTCGCGCAAGCGCATCGCGCAGCGGGCCGTCGCCGACGAAATCGAACGAGGCGTCCGGAATCTCCGAAACGACCTGGGGGATCGCCTCGACGAGGTACTGCGGACCTTTGTTCCGGGAAAGTCGGCCTAAGAACAGGACGGAGTGGTCGTCTCCCCCGTTTCCGTTCACTCCAGGCGGCGGGCAGAAGCGTTCGACATCCACGCTGTTGGGGATTACCTGAACCGACGCTCGCGTGCCAAGGTTTGCCGCGTGGCCTGCGACGGACGGGGAGACGGCCGTGACCGCCGTCGACTTTCGCAGGATATATTGACCGATCGTCCGCTCGTAGAACCGCGCGACCGCGCCGGTGACGCCGGGCAAGTTATCGAGCGACCCGATGTGCATCGTCGTCACGACGGGCGCCTTCGGCCGGCTCAGGACCGTCAGCAGACTGAGCGTGAAGAATATGTTGTTTACGTGGACGACATCCGCATCATCGAGGAAGCGCCGCAGGCGGAGACTGGCGTTGAGCGCTGCGGGGACGCCGACGATCGGCTGGAGATTCACCGCCGGGATCCGGACGATCTCGACGCCTCCCACCTTCTCGCGCGCGGGCCAGCCGTCGGGATTAAAGGTGAGCACGCGGACCTCGTGACCGAAGTTCACGAGGTTGTGCGCAAGCTCTTCGACGACGCGCTCGACGCCGCCGCCGACGTGCGGGAAATAATAGTCGCTCACCAAGACGATTTTCAACGCCAACCCGCCTCTGGACCCAGACCCCGGTTCGCACCGTCGACGAATATCGAGGTCGGACGAACGGAGAAGATCGATTCACAGCGTCGGGCTAGCACACGCTGCGAGAGACGGTCCGGACAATCCGGAGATGCAACGAGGTGGCAAGTCGGCACTCCATCCTCCTCCCATACCCACACGGCCGGACTCCCCCGTCCGGCGGATGCCAATAACGGAGTCGTTGACGAGCTATATAAATTCTCGGAACGACCCGTTGCTCTCTGATTCGATAACATGCGCAGAACTGCAGAGTTTCTTGAACTCCTCGGCTTAACGCTTCGACCCGCCGAGGCCGATTTGGGGAGCGAGATCGCGGCGGATTGATGTACGAACCCTCGATGTCCTCAGGATTCGTTCGAAACCAGCGCGATAGGTGCGTGACGCGAGATCGCGACGGCGAGCACGAAAATGATTATAACCCGGGTCTCGCATTGATGCAGGATTGACTCGGATTCGATGAGGGGTTCGCGTCTGTAGACGTGGGGGAGAGGGTCGGATTGGAAGCGGAATCTCGGCGTCGCAGCGGCGTAATCCGGAGGCGCGGGAGCGGATGACCGACCCCGGATCACGAGCCGATCTCTCGCTCGAAGAAGCGCGCGAGCCGGACGCCGGTAAATCGGGAGGTATGCCGCCCCTCGACGGCCTCCTCGTTGAGTCCATCAACGGGAGCGCGAACGGCCAGGGCACCCTGTGGTGGCAGTACTGGGTCAACGACGCGTACGGAGACTTCGGTGCGGACCGCAAGGTCCTCTCCGAGGGGAATCCCGTCCTCTGGGTCTTCCGGGCGTATCCGCCGACGGGAGGTGTGTGATGTCCCTCGTCTCGCCCTCTGTGCGCCCGAAGAGATGGGAAAGGATTCCGCCGTGTCCGATGGCGCTGCTCGTCATCGCGGTCTGCCTGTTCTCGGTTCTCGTTACGTTCTACGTCGTCTTTCAGAGCGTTGATCTCTACTTCCCCGCGGACGGCGCGCACTATGTCGGCGACGCGGATGCCCTGCTAGGTCGGGGAGTTCGCGACCTGCGTCATCCGCCGCTTTTCCCGCTTCTCCTGGGGTTCTTCCAGCTGTTCGTCGGGGACGTGGCAGCGTTCCAGTTGAGTTTTGGCACGGACCTGTTCCTGCTTCCGCTCGGTCTCTACGTCCTCCTGCGGCGATGGTTTGGACAGGTCTCGAGTCTCGTGGGCACGGTCTCGGGCGCGCTCTCTCCGGCCATCGGAGAGGTCGTTGGCTGGGGCGGTGCCGCGACCCTGCTTGCCCTTGACATGATGCTCTTCACGCTGGCTTCCTTCGAATGGTGGATCCAGCGGGGCGGCCGGAGGGGTCTGATTGCCGGGACGTTCGCAGGCCTCACCGCTCTCACCCACCCCTTCGTATTCGCGGCCCTCGTGTTCTTTCTCGGAGTCCGCTGGGCTGTCCTTTACTTTGTGGACCGGCCGGCCCGACGAGAATGGGATCTGTTCGAGTGGAAGGGGATCCTCTCCTTCGCACTCCCCCTCGCGGCGGGATTCGGCGTGGCTTCGAACTACTACGCCCGATTGAAGACGCC
>JBAZZY010000077.1 GCA_041658565.1 Actinomycetota bacterium
GAGATCCAGCTGCTGCGGGCGAAGGCCGATCAAGCCGGCAATCTCAAGAGCAACAAGCAGCAGAAGGTCTCCAAGGAGGGGAGCGCCATCGTCATCGCGCCGGCAGACCCCGAAGTGGTCTACGTGCCGGTATACGAGCCATCGGTCGTTTACGGTCCGTGGTGGTATCCCGATTACCCGCCGTACTACTGGCCGCCTTACTACGGCAGCTTTTCGTCCGGCTTCTTCTGGGGCGCCGGGATTGTGATTGCCAACTCGCTCTGGGGCTGGGGCCACTGCGATTGGCGGCGCCGTGACATCGACATCGATGTCAACAAATGGAACCACATCAACGTCAACCGCGGAAAGATTACGTCCAACAAGTGGGCGTTCGATCCGGCGCACCGCGGCCCGGTGCCCTACAAGAACAAGGGGGCGCGGGAGAAGTACGGCCAGGGCGACAGGAAAAAGACAGCGAACAAGGATTTCCGCGGCTTCGACAAGGGCAACGCTGACCGCGCGCAAATCGAAGCCAGGCTCAAAGATACCGACCATGGCGCGGTAAAGGACAAGCGCCCCGACGGTGCGGGAGCCGCTCGCAAAGACAAGGGTGCCAAGCTGCCGTCGTCGCGCGATCTTCCCAATGCCGGCGACCGCAAGCGCAGCGGCACGCCCGATCGCGCCGCCGCCAAGCGGCCTTCGCCTGCGGCTTTCGACGTCAAGCGCGGCAGCGACGTGCGCAAATCCGCCAGTCGCGGGCATGCGAGCCGCGTCGCAATGTCGAGCCCGCGTGGTGGCGGTGGACGGGGCGGCGGCGGGGGCGGACGGCGTGGCGGCGGCGGTGGGCGCCGGTAGCTTGCATGCGAAGGGATGCGGAGGACGTCATGAAGCGCTCCGAACCGGTGAACGGAAGAATTGGGCATTGGTGGCTGGCGACGCTCGCAACGCTGCTGGTTGCGGGCGGCGTAAGTGCAGGTGCCGCGGCAGCATCGCGGCAGGCCACCTATAAGTCGCCGCAAGAGGCGGTCGACGCGCTCGTTGCTGCAGTCAAGGCGGGCGGTAACGACGGCATCATCGCCGTGCTGGGAGACAAAGGCCGCGAGCTCGCAAGCTCAGGGGACGCCGTCGCCGACGCCGCCGCACGCGAGCGGTTCGGATCCGCCTACGCGGAGCGCCACGATCTGAAAACGGAAGGCGACGCCCGTGTCGTGCTCCTGATCGGTAAGGACGAGTTTCCCTTCCCAATCCCCATCGTCGCCGCCGCGGGTACGTGGCGTTTTGATACCGATGCGGGCGCCGTCGAGATCCTCGACCGGCGCATCGGCGAAAACGAGCTTGCCGCGATCGAAGTGTTGCGCGCTTACGTTGACGCGCAGCGCGAATACGCCGAAGCCGACCGTGACGGAAGCGGCGTGCAGTACGCCCGCAAGCTGCTGAGCAGCGAGGGCAAGAAGGATGGTCTCTTCTGGCCAACCGCCGACGGCGAGCCGGAAAGCCCGTTCGGCCCGCTCATCGCCGAGGCGCGCGCCGAGGGCTACCGGCGCAAGACGGACGGCCCTACGCCCTACCACGGGTATCTGTTCAAGGTGCTGACGGCACAGGGCAAGGACGCGCCGGGCGGCGCGCGCGACTATGTGATTGGCGGGCGCATGATCGGCGGCTTCGGCCTCGTCGCAGCGCCTGCCGAATACGGAAACTCGGGCGTGATGACGTTCATCGTCGACCACGACGGTGTCGTCTTCCAGAAGGATCTCGGACCGGAGACCTCGCGCAGGGCCGCGGCGATGAAAGCATTCGATCCCGACGGCACGTGGACCGAAGTCTCCGGCGGCTGACGGCGGGCGCCGCCCCTGGTTAGTGCGCGCGCATCTTAGCTATCGGTGTGAAGTGCGGATACTGAGTTCGTGTTGCGTCACGGCGCCAACTGCGAGATTGTCACGGTGCGACGGCGCTGCCGGGTAGCCTTTCGGAGGGAGGCCCATGCATCGAGCACTTGCACTTCCAGGTCACGCGCGCGCCGCGTGGACAGCTGTCATTTCCGCTCTCGCCCTCCTCGCCGCGCTCGCCGAACACGCCCACGCCGAGCGTCGCGTCGCCCTCGTGGTCGGAAATGGCGCTTACCAGCATACCGTCCCGCTGGCCAATCCGCGGAATGATGCGCAAGATATAGCTGCAGCGCTCGGCGAGTTGGGCTTTGAGGTCATCTCTGGAACGGATCTGGACAAGCGGTCGCTTGATCTGAAGGTGCGCGAGTTCGCCCGTGCCCTTGAAGGCGCCGACGTCGGCTTGTTCTTTTACGCGGGCCACGGGCTGCAGGTGAAGGGCATCAACTACCTGGTAGCCACGGATGCCAAGCTCGAAGCAGAACGCGACCTCGATTTTGATGCCGTGAGGGTCGAGTTCGTGCTGGCGCAAATGGAACGCGAAGCGAAGACGAACATCGTGTTTCTCGATGCCTGCCGCAACAACCCCCTTGCCCGGAACCTCGCACGCTCGATGGGCACGCGGGGCGTCGCCGAGAACAACGGCTTGGCGCCCATCAAGTCCGGTCTGGGCACGTTCATCGCCTTCGCCACAGAGCCGGGCAACGTGGCAAGCGATGGTTCAGGGCGCAACTCGCCTTTTACGGCGGCGCTAAAGGATCACATTGATGCACCCGGCGCATCGATCACGGATGTTCTGATCGACGTGCGCAAGGACGTCGTAGAAGCAACCAAGGGTGACCAGGTTCCGTGGGACCACTCGGCGCTTCGCGGCCGCTTCTACTTCAACGCCGCGATACAGGAATCGCCGCCGCAAGCATCGACGCCGGCAGAACCGACGCGACCAATATCCGAAGCCTCGAGAGAGTGGTCGCGTGTGGACAAGACCAGCCTTGCGGAGCTCGAGACCTATCTGCGCCGACATGGTTCGAGCCCTGAGGCGGACTACGCTCGTTCGCGGATGGCCGCGCTCAAGAAAGCCGCCAAAGAGGAGACATGCAACGTGGACGGCCATTGGGAGCAGACCGCTACGGACGTCGGCATCTCGACTTGGATACTGACGCGCTCGGGCGACGACCGCTATCACGCCCAGGAGAACGGCATGGGCAACGCCGTGGGCACGGCAGTGATGATCGGCAATCGGGTTCGCATCG
>JBAZZY010000078.1 GCA_041658565.1 Actinomycetota bacterium
TCAAGAACGAGCATATGACGGTCGAGGATCGCGAGCGCTCCCTTTCGGCCATGATCGAAGTGGCGCTGGAGACCGTCGAGGGAGGAGAGGCGGAAACCGAGTAGGCGCGATAGCCCGGGCACGCGAGAGTCCGCCGCGGGCACGATGGCCTCTCGGTGGCCTGTTTAGATATCCATCGTCGATCTATAGGCTTTTTTATTCTTGCGGTATTCCCGTTTGGCCGAGGCGAGCGATTTCGGGTCGGCGGCCAGGGCGAAGCCCGAGACGGCCATGCAGGCGGCGGCCCAGCGCATCGCCTTGAAGGCCCAGCTCGAACCCGAGGCGGCGCAGGATTGCCAGGTATGCGCACCGACGCCCAGCGGCCACGTGGCGGAGTTGAGCTGCCCCGTCGGCACGATGTACGACACGTCGCCCGTGTCCAGGGAGCCGCCTATCCTGCGGTCCCGGCCGAAATCGCCCACCGCGTCGTGCATCGGGTTTCGAAGCAGACGGAGAGGCGCGTCGATCGGCGAGAGGGTCGCCTCGCGGTCCTTTTTCCCCACGGTCGCCTGAAGCGCGCGAGCGAACTCGAGCTCGTCTTTCGTGGGGCGGGGCAGCGGCAGCAGCTCCATCGCCTCCCGCATCGCGTCCTGGACCACATCGTTTGGGACATAGTCGCATTTCCCCGCCTTGATCTCGTGCCGTACCTTCGTCTCGGTCATGAGCGCGGCGCCTCGCGCCGCCTTGAGCACGCGCTTGACCACGTCGCGGACATCCTCGGCGCGGGGCGCGCGTATATAGAGCCAGGTCGCCGCGTTAGCCGGCACTATGTTCGGCTTCGCTCCACCGTCCGAGATGACGTAATGCAGCAGGGTACCTCGGGGCAGGTGCTCGCGCATGAATTCTAGCGAGAGGTTGAAAAGCTGCGCGGCATCGAGGGCGGAACGGCCGGCGTGGGGCGCCATGCCCGCGTGGCTCGCCCTCCCCGTGAAGGAGAACACGAGCGATAGATTCGCGCTCGAGGTATAGCGGTGCGGCGTATTCACGTCGGCAGGATGCCAGGTGATCGCGATGTCGGCGTCGTCGAAGCGTCCCGCTTTCACCAGGGGTATGCGACCCAGCGATTCTTCGGCGGGGCAGCCGTAGAAACGAACGCGCCCGGGAAGGCCTCGGGAGTCCAGCGCGTCGGCGAGGGCCTCGGCGGCCGCGAGGGAGCCCGCGCCCAGGAGATTGTGCCCGCAGGCATGCCCCGGCCCTCCGGCGACAATCGGCCTCGGCGCTATATCGCATGCCTGGGACATCGAGGGCAACGCGTCATACTCGCCCATGATCGCGATCAGCGCTCCGCCAGATCCGCGCTCGGCCGCGAAGGAGTAGGGCATCTCCGGGAATTCCGTCACCGCGAAGCCGCGCGATTCGAGACGCTTCCTGAATATTTCCGACGAGCGCCGTTCCTCGTGGGAGACCTCGGGGTGTTCCCAAATATCCTTGGCGATCGCGTCGTATTCCGAGGCGCGCGATTCGACGCCCGCGGCGATCTCCATTGCTATGTCGTGCGCGATTTCGATTTTCATGGCGATTTCCTTTCGCTGCGGACAAGGGGCTCGCATGCTCGAGGCGGCATGCCCGGCCTATTATATACAGCGCCGAGGCTCGGGCGAGAAGGGGGCGATCCGCGCTCAGCGGCCGGCCTTCCAACGATAGCCCATTCCCCAGACCGTCTCTATGCGGCGAGGTTCGGAGGGAAGGTCCTCGATCTTTTCTCTCAGGTGACGCACGTGGACGGTGACGGTGGAGATGTCGCCGAAACGCTCCCCGCCCCATAGCCGCTCGTAGATATCGTCTTTTCCGAAGACGCGATCGGGATTGCGCATTAAAAGGAGGAGGAGGTCGAATTCCTTCACGGTGAGCGATATCTCCCGGCCGCCCTTGCGGACTCGACGCGATGCCTGATTTACCTCCAGGCCTCCGTCGGCCATCCAGCGTTCGCCTGCGGCCTCCGTGCGGCCGGTCAGCCGGTCGTAACGAGCGAGTTGGCTCCGCACGCGGGCGACGAGTTCGGCGGGGCTGAAGGGCTTCGTGACGTAGTCGTCCGCGCCGAGCCCGAGTCCGCGTATCTTGTCGCCGTCCTCGCGCAAGGCGGTGAGCATCAGTACGGGGATTTCGCGCTCGGCGCGGATGGACCGGCAGACCTCGAAGCCGTCCATGAGGGGCAGCATGACGTCGAGGAGCGCGAGATCGAAGGCGCCCGAAAGAGCCGCCGCGAGACCCGACACGCCGTCCGCTCGCGTTTCCGACTCGAATCCGCCCGCAGCCAGGTAATCGGCGACGAGCTGCGAGAGCTGCGGCTCGTCCTCGACGATCAATATCCGCTTAGGCATCTAGCCTGGCCTCGCGGAATTCCAGGCATATCTCGAGCCCTCGAAACGCCGCCCCCGAGGCGGGCCGCGACGCGCGCGCGTCACCGCCTTGGGCCTCCATGATTCGCTTAACTATGGCGAGTCCAAGCCCCGATCCGCCGCGGCCGCGGGCGCGATCGCAGCGGAAGAAGGGCTCGAAGAGCCTCGGCAAATCCTCATCGGGAACGCCCTCGCCATCGTCCGATATCGAAAGCTCGACGATGCCGCCTATCGCCCGAGCCTTCCATTCCATCGCGATCGGGGTCTTGCCTCCGTGCTTGACCGCGTTTTCGACGAGGTCGGCCACCGCGCGCCGGGCGAGTTCCGGATCGGCCGCCGCCACCGGCCCTCGGCTCGCGCCGCCAAGCGCGTCGGCATCGGCTGGCGCCACTGCGCTTTCGGGCGGGTCGAGCTCGATCGCGACGCTCAAACCGGGGTACGAGGCCATGAGCGATTCGCGAAGCCCGCGGAGGAAGGGCCCGAGGGCGAGGGGGCCGACTCTCGCTCGAGAACCCTCGAGGTCGAGCCTCGAATAGGTGAACAGAAGCTCGATGAGCCCCTCGAGCTCGCGGGCGCGCTCCAATATCGCGCCCAGATATCTGTCGCGCATCGCGGGACTCGAGGCTATCCCGTCGCGGAGCCCCTCGGCATGGCCTCGGATGATCGCCACGGGAGTTCGCAGATCGTGCGAGACATGCGCGACGAGTTCCTTGC
>JBAZZY010000079.1 GCA_041658565.1 Actinomycetota bacterium
CGTCTGCGCCCTTTGGGGACCGCTGCATGGCGGCGCCAACGTCGAAGTCATGGACATGCTCGACCGCATCCACCAAGGCGGTTTGTCGCCCGAAGACTGCATCCGCGACGCCAAGGATAAGACCAACCCCTTCCGTCTCTATGGTTTCGGCCACCGGATTTATCGAAACTACGATCCGCGAGCGAAGATTCTGCGCGAGGCGTGCGACAAAGTCCTCTCGCAGTTGAAGAAGAAGGACCCGCTGCTCGATATCGCCCGCAAACTCGAAGAACTTGCCCTGGCCGACTCCTACTTCGTCGAGCGGCGTCTGTATCCGAACGTCGACTTCTACAGCGGCATCATCTTGCGGGCGATGGGCATTCCCACGAACATGTTTACCGTGTGTTTTGCCATCGGTCGGCTGCCCGGCTGGATCGCCCAGTGGAAGGAGCAGCACGACGATCCGACCACGAAAATCTTGCGCCCTCGGCAAATCTATACCGGCCCTAACGAAACCAGCTATCTGCCCATCGAGAAACGCTGAATAATCGTTCGCACCGCGACCGACTACAAGGCGAGGACGGGGAGTTCCGTCCGTTGGCACTCACGGATGAAACGCCGCTGGCGTTTGGCGGTTCTCGGGTCGGTCATGTCAAGGAGAATAGAATAGCGAGAATAGAATAGCCGGGGGCTAACAGCCCCCGGGATGCGTGTTCTAGTGCTCCGGGGGCTGTTAGCCCCCGGCTATTTCCTAACGATAAGACTTGGCTTTCCCGAAAGCCGCCAAACGGGTTGCACCGCTGCTTGAATCACCCCCCGGGGCCAACCCACCGTGACACGGCTCCTCGTGCTGACACTGGCGATTGTCGCTGCGTCGACAGCGACGGCGCAGACGTTCTATACGCCCGCGCCCACGTTCTCGGGACCACATCCGGCCGTGGTGCGGATCGTTGTGCCCGAACGCGACGGCACCGCCTATGGCTCCGGCGCGCTCGTGGCCATCAACGATTCGTCCGGCCTCGTGGTGACCAATTGGCACGTGGTGCGCGACGCCGCCGGCCCCATCACCGTTCTCTTCCCCGACGGTTTTCGCTCGGGCGCCTATCTTTTACGGACCGACCGCGATTGGGATCTGGCCGCTTTGGCCATTCGGCGGCCGAACGTGCAACCGATCAACCTTTCGAGTCAGGCGCCGCAGCCCGGCGACTCGCTGACAATCGCCGGTTACGGCAGCGGCTCGTATCGCGCCGTGACGGGTCAATGCACGCAATACGTTTCGCCCGGCGGCAATCAGCCGTTCGAGATGATCGAGCTATCGGCGCCGGCGCGAAACGGCGACTCGGGCGGGCCAATCCTGAACAACCGCGGCGAGTTGGCCGGCACACTTTTTGGCTCGGCCTTCGGACGCACCACGGGCAGCTACTGCGGCCGTGTGCGTTGGTTCCTCGATTTGGCGAGCGGCGATTTCCAACGCATTTCGTCGCAGGCGATGCTCGCCCAGCAATCGCGCGGCAATGCGGCCCCCGTAGCGGCAATCAATTATGCTGGGTCGCCTGCCGTCAACTCTCCTCTCCCTGTGGGAGCGGGATACACTAGCTCCTCTCGCCCGATTGCGGGAGAGGGGCCAACTCGCTCCCCTCTCCCTTTGGGAGAGGGGCAAGGGGTGAGGGCAGCCGGCACGACCAGCGATTCGCAACTGCTAGCCTGTTCCTCGAATTCTTCGTCTCTATCGCCCGTCCCCGTGTTATCACCCACTGTGGGTTCAGGGCAAGTGTCTTCCGCGCCAATCGCTTCACTTCCTGCCCTGCCCGTCGGCCCATTGCCACGCACCGACCAGATCAAAGCGATTCTTGCCCTGATCGGCGTGATTGCCGTCCTCTATCACGCGCTGCGTTTCCTCGGCTGGGCAGTGGGGTAACAGAATGGGATACACAATACCCCATATTGACGGGGCCCCTGGCGGCGTAGGCTTTCAGGTGGAGTCGCAAGTCATGATTGGCCCAGAACAAATCGCCGAGATCATTGATTGCATCGTGCAAGAGCTTGCGCCGGAGAAAATCATTCTCTTCGGCAGTCATGCGCGAGGAGAAGCTCGCGAGGATAGCGACGTCGATCTTCTGGTTGTTGCGGAGACGGATTTACCGCTGCGACCGGTTTCCCGCCGTCCGTCGTCTTCTGGCCGATTTCCCGGCGGCGTTCGACGTGTTTTGGAAGACGCCCGACGAGTATGATCGCTGGCGGACTGTCGTCAATCACGTCGTTTACTTCGCCGACAAGTACGGAAGGGTCGTCTATAAACGACAAGACGCACGAAGCGGTGCGGCAGTGGTTGGCTAGGGCACAGGCCGACTGGGGAACGGTTGGATGGAAAAACTTGTCACGGTTGGCACCTTCGATTTTCCTGCCGAGGCGGAAGCCGGTAAGCTCCTTTTGGAACAGCAGGGCATTCAGGCGTTTCTGGCCGACGACAATCTGGTGGGAATGGACTAGTTTCTGTAGGCGGAACACCAAACAAGCTCACACGCTAAACCGAATCAGCAGAATGTCGTCGTCTTTGACAACATAATCTTTCGGCTCTTGCCGCATCAGACGCTCGGCCTTTACGTCACGCTCGCTGCCGAGACGAACCAAGTCGCTACAGGTCATCACTTCGGCGCGGATGAAGCCGCGGGCCAAGTCGGTGTGAATGCCGCCGGCCGCCTCCAACGCCGTTCCGCCTTCACGCAAAAGCCACGTGCGAACTTCCGGCTCGCCGGCGGTAAAGAAAGTCGTTTGCCGCGAGGTTTTCAGCAGTGTGCGGATGATGTGGTCGCGGTCGGTGCCCACCAGCCCCATCTCCCGCTCGAATTCCGCCCTATCCTCGGGCGTCATCTTCGAGAGTTCCAATTCCAACCCGGCCGGTACGGCCATCACGGGAATCTCGGGCGTTGAAAGCGACGTGAACCGCGCGGGGTCGGCCTCGTCGTCGGCCGTGTTGACGATCACCAGACGCGGCTTCTCGCTCAACAGGCGAAACGCGCGCGTAACCTTCTGCTGCTCGTCGGTCATGTTCGATTCGCGAAGCGGTTGGCCCGCCTCCATCGCCGCCAACACAAGCTTCAAAGTGC
>JBAZZY010000080.1 GCA_041658565.1 Actinomycetota bacterium
CCAGCTTGTCGCGGAACCAGTCAATCAGTCCCTCCCAAAATGGCCGATGCACGAGAATGATGGGCATGCGCGTGCTCTTGCCGGTCTGGATCAGGGTCAACGCCTCCAGGACTTCATCGAGCGTGCCGAAGCCGCCGGGCATGACCACGTAAGCCTTGGCGTATTTCACGAACATCACCTTGCGCGCGAAGAAGTGCTGGAAGGTGAGGACGATATTGAGATAGTGGTTGGCGTGTTGTTCCTGCGGCAAGCGGATGTTAAGCCCGACGCTCGGGGACTTGCCGGCGAACGCGCCTTTGTTGGCGGCCTCCATCAACCCCGGGCCGCCGCCGCTCACGACCGCGAAGCCGGCGTCGGAAAGTTTGCGTCCGATCTCCTCGGTCAGGGCATAATACGGATGCCCGGGCGCGACACGCGCCGAACCGAAGACGCTGATCGAGGGCTGAATCTGTGCCAGGCGTTCGAAGCCAGCGACAAACTCGGACATGACCTGGAATATTTTCCACGACTCGCGTGACATCAGCCCCGAGGACGCGGTGGTGCCGCGGGCGTCCGGGAAGGCAAACGGGATTTCGGGTGGTACGGAAGCCGAGTCTTTCATTTTTCAAGCATAATGTGCATGGACGCACGAATCCAGCACCGCACGGAAGCCAATGGCCGGGTCCGGCAAACCATTATTAAGTCCCTCCACACACAACATGAAGCGTAAAACACCCGCGCCGGGCCAAGGTGCCAACAAACCGTCCACGAGACCGCTGCTGGTCCTCGTGGACGGCTCGTCGTATCTGTACCGCGCGTTCCACGCGCTGCCCGGGCTCGCCAATTCGCGCGGCGAGCCCACCGGCGCGATTTACGGCGTGGTCAACATGCTGCGCAAGCTGCTCGTCGAATACGACCCCGCTTACCTCGCGGTGGTGTTCGACGCGCCGGGCAAGACCTTCCGCGACGAGCTGTACGCCGACTACAAGGCGCAGCGTCCGCCGATGCCGGACGAACTGGTGGGCCAGATCGAGCCGCTGCACGCAATCGTGCGCGCCTTGGGCCTGCCGCTGTTACAGATTGGAGGTGTGGAGGCCGACGACGTCATCGGCACGCTCGCGACGCAAGCAAGCGCCGCCGGCCTCGACACGCTGGTGTCCACCGGCGACAAAGATATGGCCCAGCTCGTGGACGGGTCCGTGAAGCTGGTGAACACCATGACCGACACCGTGCTCGACCGCGACGGTGTGGTTGAGAAGTTCGGCGTGCCGCCGGAGCGCATCGTCGACTGGCTCGCGCTCATCGGCGACACCTCGGACAACATCCCGGGCGTGCCCGGCGTCGGGCCCAAGACCGCGTCCAAGTGGCTTACGCAGTACGGCTCGCTCGACGCGCTGGTGGCGCAGGCCGGCGAGATTCCGGGAAAGGTTGGGGAAAATCTGCGCGCCGCGCTCAAGCAGCTGCCGCTCGCTCGCCAACTGGCCACCATCTGCTGCGACGTGCCGTTGACACTCAAGCCCACGGAACTCAAACGCGTGCCGCAGGACGACGCCACGCTGCGCGAGTTGTTCGCGCGCCTGGAATTCAAGAGCTGGCTCGCGGAGCTTGGCGGCGTGAATCGCGCCACGGTGCCCGCCGCGGCCGCGGCGCACGACGCCAAGGACGCCTATGAAACGATTCTTGACGACAAGATGCTCGATGCCTGGATCGCGCGCCTCGGGAAGACCGAGGTCTTCGCCTTCGATACCGAAACCACGTCGCTGGACGCGATGCAGGCGCAGATCGTCGGCGTGTCGTTTACCGACCGCGCCGGCCATGGCGCTTATGTGCCGCTGGCGCACGACTATCCCGACGCACCAGCGCAGCTTAAGCGCGACGCTGTACTTCAAAAACTCAAACCGCTGCTCGAGGCCGAGACGCCGCGCAAGATTGGCCAGAATTTGAAATACGACCTCAACGTGCTCGCGAACCACGGCATACGTATGCGGGGACTGGGATTCGACACCATGCTTGAATCCTACGTGCTCGACGCCACCGCCGCGCGCCACAACATGGATGCGCTCGCGCTCAAGTACCTCGGTTACAAGACACTCACGTACGAAGACGTCGCCGGCAAGGGCAAGAGCCAGATCAACTTCAGCGAGGTGCCGATCTCCGCTGCCTCCGCCTACGCCGCCGAGGACGCGGATATCACGCTGCGGTTGCATCAGGCGCTGTGGCCACGGCTTGAAGCAATCCCGGCGCTCGCGAAGCTGTTTCATGAAATCGAGATGCCGCTGGTGCCGGTGTTGGCGCGCATCGAACGCCACGGCGTCAAGATCGACCCCGATATGCTGCGCGTCCAGAGCCGCGAACTCGAAAAGCGCATCCTCGAACTCGAGCAACAGGCGCACGCACAGGCCGGTCAGGCGTTTAATCTCGGCTCACCCAAGCAGATTCAAGAAGTGCTGTACGGCAAGCTCGGGCTGCCGGTACTCCGGCGCACGCCCACCGGTCAGCCATCCACGGCGGAAGAGGTGTTGGAGGAGCTTGCGCTCGACTATCCATTGCCGAAAATCATTCTCGAGCACCGCACGCTCGCAAAGCTCAAGTCCACGTACACCGACAAGTTGCCGGAGATGATCAATCCGACCACCGGGCGGGTGCACACCTCGTATCATCAGGCCGTGGCCGCCACCGGCCGGCTGTCTTCCAGCGACCCGAATCTACAGAACATCCCGATTCGCACCGACGAGGGCCGGCGCATCCGCCAGGCGTTCGTGCCCGAGCCCGGCTATAAAATCCTCGCCGCCGACTACTCGCAGATCGAACTGCGCATCATGGCGCATCTTTCCGGTGACGCCGGCTTGATCCGTGCGTTCGCGGAGGGGCAGGACGTCCACCGCGCCACCGCCGCCGAGGTGTTCGGCGTGGCGCCCGAGCTCGTCAGCGACGACATGCGCCGCGCCGCCAAGACCATCAACTTCGGGCTCATCTACGGCATGTCGGCCTTTGGGTTGGCGCGCAGCCTCAAGATCGAGCGCACGGCGGCGGCCGAATACATCGAGCGCTATTTCGCGCGTTATCCCGGCGTGCGCGCGTTCATGGAGCGCACGCGTGAA
>JBAZZY010000081.1 GCA_041658565.1 Actinomycetota bacterium
TGGCCCAGATGTTGTACGTGTAGCTGCCTTCCGTGGCGAAGCTCGTCGTGTAGGTGAAGTTGCCCAAGTGGTCCTGGTCCTCGGTCATGTTCACGCGGACCACTTCTTCGTTGCCGCGGAGGAGGACTTGTAGGATGACGGTCTCGTTGGATTCGTCCGTGGCGAGCGCGTGGAACGTCACGTTGAGCGTGGCTTCTTGCTGAGCGGGAGTGACGGTGGCTTCCAGGAGGGAGGGCGCCGTCGAGTCGTTCAGCTTGAACGCGATCGGGTTGGACGTGTTCCAATTGCCAAACGAGTCGATGGCCGCGAAGACGACGCGGTAGTCGCCAGCGTTCCCCAGCGTGTGTCCGTGGCCGGTCGTTATCGTGTCGTTATAGACGTAGGACACGCCGTCCGCGTTGGGGGGATTCGTGAAGTTCCCGATCGGGATGGAGGGGAACGTGTGGTTGTCGCTCACGCGCGTGAAGTTCAGGAACGTTTGGTTGAGCTCGAAGTCGTCCGTGACGTTCACGTGCACGTCGAGGGGTTTGCCTGCCGCGAGGTCCGATGCATTGAGTTGGGCCCCACTGATGACTGGCGGGAGGTCGCTGAGGTTGAAGCTGAAGTTGAAGTCGCTGGATTCGCCGCCCCAGTCCGTGATGCGGATACTGAGGTTCCACTTGCCGGGGCCACCAACGCCAGTGCTGGAACGAAGGCTCATGACGCCAGACGAAGTGAAGTTGCCGACGGAGCCGTAGGTGGCGCACGGGTTCGTCTTGCCGACCGGGATCGGGATGCCCGTCGTGGAGCCAGTGCTGGTGCAGGTTATCTGGTTCCAATCGTGATCAGCCGGGATGACGACGGGCTGTGACGCGTTCCCGCCTGGGAGGTAAACGAGTTCCGCGAGGTTGGAGGTGACGTTCGCCTGGTCCGCGGGGCCGTAGCCCGCGTAGCCTGTCCAGGCGCCTTCGAGGTGGAATTCCAAGGAACCTCCTTGGGGTGCACCAGTGCGGTATGGGAACGTGCTTGAGTCATTGAAGAAGCCCAGGCAATCATTGCTGCCTGGCGCGAACCCCTTGCGTTCGTCACAGATGCCCGCGATGACTTGCTTCGCAGTCATGGAGTGGATGGGCCAGTGGCGCAGTTGGAGCGCCGTGGCGGGTGACGTGACGTTGTTGTCGAACGTGTCCCTTGCGACGGCCGTCAGCGTCCAGTCTTCAGTCGTGTTGCTTGCGTTCGCGAAGACGAAGTTGCGGACGTGGACGCCGTACGCGTTCGCGGTGTTGTTGCGGAAAAAGACACAGTTGTCCTGCTTGTCGTCCCAAATGGGGTCGCAGGGATACCAGGACCGCTGGATGCTGTGGTCCGAAGAGAGCGTTGCCATGAGCGTGACGTTCAGGTTCACTTGGTCGTTGTCGGAGATGTTGATGAACGCCGAGAAGTTCTCCTTGGGGTGGAGGCGGCCGTTGGGGATGATGTCATCGGTGAACGCCTGGTAAACGACGCGCGGAGCGGTGCTGCCGAACATGGGCTCGATGATGGGCTTGCCCGAGTCGCGCAGGAAGATGGTCACGCAGTCCACGTTGTTCGCATCATCAGACTCGTTCGTGAGGTTCGTGTGGTCCACCTGCAAGCACAGTGAGTGCGGGCCTGGCGTGATGAAGGACGGGCTCGACGAGAGGCTGCTCAGAAGCAAGTTCTTGGAGACGGACTTCACGGAAAGTGGGTCCGCCGAGTCCGGCGGCGCGGTCCACGTGTCCGTAACGCTGTAGCCCGTGCGTGTCGAATCGTTGTCGATGATGAGGCGCCAGGGGATGTTGAGGCGCGTCGCGACGCTGTCGCTCGAGAACTTCACGGGCGCTGCTCCGCCGTTCGAGAGAACGGCCGTGAAGGGTCCGATGGTGAAGCTGTTGTTGGCGGGGTACGTGTAGGGATCCGTCAAAGTCATGCCGTGTGCTTCGCGCACGAGCGATGCGGCAAGATCTGGGGCGAGGACCGTGAATGGCCTCACGAGGAGATCGTTGGTCTGCAGGACCTCCTGCATGGTGCCGTCCTGGTTGACGTTGGCGCTGACGTTGTAACCGCCAGCGAGCGCGATGCGGGTAAAGTTGTCGAGCAGGTCGAGCGTGCGCGAGTGCCACGTCCCATTGAGCGCCTGCTCCTTCTGGCCATTCTGGCCAAGCGACCAGCCTGCGTCCGACAGCACGATCGGGGACGATGGTGCCGTCGCTTCGGTGCGCCCAACACGGATATCGACGCTCACGTTGTAGATGGGGCACGTGCTCTTGTTGAGCGTGATGCCGTTGGGGTCCTGCGTGTCTGTCCCTATGCCCTTCGGGTTCGTCGGACTGCTCTGCAGCGGGGGGTAGTCGAAGTCACAATACTCCGACGCGTAGTCACGCAGGTCAGGGCGGATCCACCCCACGGGGCCGTCTGCCGTGTAGATGGTGCTGTTGTTCGTGCCGATGCGGACACGGAAATAGGTCGCGTTCCCTTCGTTGTCTGGCGGTGCGTATAAGCCGTCGCCCTCCTCGTGGAAGTGCCGCACCGTGTTGTAGGGCGCACCCGTCATTCCGTGCGTGAAGTTCGTGTCGCACACGGTGGCCGTCGTGGCCGGGCCGCGGCACCACTCGATCGAGTCAACGTTGAAATCGAGCTTCGCATCCTTCGTGATCTGCACGAAGGCGACGTTGTCCGTGAGGTCCGACTCCTTGTTGCCTTGTGCCGCGCCGCCAGAGTTGAACGTGTTGAACGCCTTGCCGCCGCAGTTGTTGGTCGTCTGGGGCCAATCAGCGGGCTTCGCGTTCACTTGCAGCCGGTAGAGGATAGCGTGGATCGCTTCGTGGGCGCTCGTCTCGCTTGTCGCATTCGTCACGAGGAACGGGACGGGGATACCCATCGAGACGCTTGCCCTTCCGGGGACGCTTCCGGTCACGCCATTCACGCGGACCACCTGACATTGGATGGTGTCTGAGTAGGCGTTGGGCTGGTCCGTCATGTCCGCGAACGCGAAGACGCCAACGGCGTCCGCGCGACCACCCGTGTTCGTGATCGTGAACG
>JBAZZY010000082.1 GCA_041658565.1 Actinomycetota bacterium
GCGTGCTGCTCACCGGAGCACCAACGCGACCCCATCTACCAGGACGAAGACCCCCACAGCTTCGAGCCGTGCGATGTGTGCGGGCTGGAATGCAACGAGGCGGCGAGGGAGTGGAGGGCGGAGAGGGGATGACGATGAATCTCAAACAGTACGCAGCAAGCCGCGGCATCAAGGCCGGAACGGTCAAGCGTTGGGCAACAGAGGGTATGCCGGTGCATCGCATCGCTTCCGCGGTTCGAGTTGTCGAATCCGAAGCCGACGATTGGGTGGAGCACCGATACCCGAACACGATCGCCCGTCACCGAACGTCGATGGTCTACATTGCTCGCGACCCGTACAGCAAGCGCATCAAGATCGGCTACTCGACGGACGTTCCTCGGCGCATGGCCGAGATCGCCGCCAACACCGGTGGAGCTGAGTTGCTGTGCTCGTTCGCCGGCGACGCCCGTCTCGAGCGGCTGCTCCACGAACGGTTCGCATCTGCCCGCGTTGACGGCGAGTGGTTCGAGCCCGTGCCCGAGCTGTTGGAGTTTGCAAGGTGCGCGGCATGACTGAGTCCGATCTACTTCGGGCGCTGTCCAAGGCTCTGCTGATCGTTGCCGATCAGATGCAGGTGCCGACACCTACGCCGGCGAAAGAGCACGAGCCGAAGTACATGCGCGTCCGGGACTTCGCCCGCAGTCGAGGGTATTCGGAGAGCACGATCCGATCGTGGGTTCGCGTTGGAATGCCTCATGTTCCTTCGGGGCGAGGGTCACGCATCCTTGTCGCCGGCGCCGATGAATGGATCTCGGCCGGTGGCGCCCGTCTTGCCATCGAACGTCGAGCCGTAGCAGAAACCAGAAAGGCTTCGTGATGCCTCGCAAGATCAAACGTGGATGGTCGATCTTCCAACGCGCGGACGCTGATGGAAAGCGCGTGCTCGTGTTGGCATACCAACGCGGTGACGCGTCCTGGGGGCAGCATCGGTTGCCCGACACCATCAGGGGCAAGCACGAGGCGGATCGGTACGCCGCGACGTGGATCGCAGAACAGCGGGCGAACGGAAAACTCGATGCCCCGCTCCGACGTGGTGAGTCCGCGACCATTGCGGAACTGTTCCCCCGCTGGCTCAAGTTGCGGGAAGCGAATCCTCGGCTCAAGGCGAGCACCGTCGCGGACAACAAGAGCCACGGCGCAGCCCATATCCTGTCGACGCTTGGGCCGGTCGCCGTTGACACTCTGACGGTCCCCAGGCTGCGCGAATGGGTTCGGCTCATCCGTGGTCGGGTGCAGAGCGCAAGCGCGGCACGCAACATCCTGGCGACGCTGTCGAGCTTCCTGGGTGACTGCATCGCCGAGGGGTGGACCGTGCTGCGAGAGAACCCAGGGGCTGCGAAGCCGGTGCGCGCGGAGCTGCCGGAAGTGACCCGCGATGACGTAGTGTTCCTCTCGCTCGACCACGCGCAGACGCTCGTGGACTGCGCCGGCGTGCCCGTAGACCGCGCCGTTCGCTACGTGCTGGGCTTCCTGACGGGAATGCGGGACGGCGAGCTTGCGGGCGGCTCCATGGCCGACGTCCATCTTGATGACGTGGTGCCGACGTGGCACGTGGTCCGTGCCTGCCAGTGCAAGGGCGAAGCTGGGTACGCCACCATGGGCACGCCCAAGACCCGCCGAAGCAAACGGATCATCCCGCTTCACCCGACCGCAGTCGCGGCGCTTCGTTGGTGGTTTGATGACGGATGGCCCATGCTCATGGGGCGCGACCCCAAGCCCGAGGATCCCGTGTTCCCGTCGCCGGTGTCGGGCGAGCACTACCGCCCGAGGTCCGCCGACCTCATCCGCGACGACTTGCGCAGCGCCGGCGCACCGGTGGCGCCAGGGGTTGACTTCCGCGCGTGCCGTCGCAGCTTCGCGACCTGGCTTTACGAGGCCGGGGTAGACGAGGAAACGCGCGGCCGGCTCATGGGCCACGCACCGCAGTCGGTTACGTCCGACCACTACACCGCCA
Source organism: Actinomycetota bacterium (assembly GCA_041658565.1). Classification (NCBI taxonomy): domain Bacteria; kingdom Bacillati; phylum Actinomycetota; species Actinomycetota bacterium. The sequence goes on from JBAZZY010000082.1 coordinate 1,994, forward strand.
CGGTTCTTGCCCGCCTGTCCGAAGCTGTGGCAAGGATCCCGTTGCGGTGCATCCGTTGTGCGGAGTATTGTGCACCTCGCACAATCATCGACGTCGCAGCAGGACAGAAAAGCCACGAACCACCGAAGCAATCCGACGAATCCGCCCCCGTAGCTCAGGGGATAGAGCAGCGGTTTCCTAACACGTCGGGCTCGACGGCGAGGATCGACGATGAGATCGAACCGCTTGAATTGTCGCCGGCCTACGCTGCGCTGATCAGCGGCGCGAGCGGCAACGACGCGCGCAAAACGACCTCCGCACAATGGGCGCACAACGGCCGAGGAGCCAATCTGCGAGCCGCCCAGACCCGCCGAAACCGGCAGGCGGAAGCTGGGCAGCTCCTGGGCGCCGCGGTCACCATCGCGCAAGACAGCGGGCGGCCAGATGATGTGCGCCGGCGCGAGGTTCATGCCCTGCTGCGCAGGACGGCCGAGTTGTTGGAGCGGGAGAAGGATGCCAGTTGACCCGCCCCTCGCTTGCCGGGAGGTTGACGGGGGAGAGCGGAGAGAACATGAAAACGATCGAAGCGTACAGGCTGTTTCGCATTGGTTCAGACGGCTCGCCGATGGTCTTGTTCCACGGGTTCGATCACGGCGGGAGACGCACCAGAAAGGTCCCGTTCGATGTCCTGCTGCGGGCGGAGGAACGACACGTGTGGAACCCAGGAGCGCGCACCGGCCCGGGGTTCACGTCGGGTTGGCACGTGCTTCTGGATCGTGATGCGTGCCTCGAATACCGTCGCAGGTTCGTTTCCGGCGTGGTCGTGTGTCGGGTGATGGTGGCCGATCTGCGTCCCAAACCGCGCGGGCGATGCGACGTGCAACTTGCGCGGTACATGATGTTGTCGCGCGAAGATTGGATGCGGGCGTTGACGCCTGCCCTCCGAAGCCGTATGCTAGCAGCATGACAACTGCACCGCGCAAAACACAGGGCAGGCCGAAGGTGGACGAACCGCGAGAGCGCGTCACCATCCGCCTGCGACCGTCCGAATAC
>JBAZZY010000083.1 GCA_041658565.1 Actinomycetota bacterium
GGATTTCCGCCGCCCGCCGCCCGCCGCCCGACCGGAAGGAAGGCCCATGCTGTACGAATTCCGTTATCTTTCCCCGCGAACGCTGCCCGACCTGTTGGCGACGCTCGCCGAGCACGCCGCCGACGGACAGGTCCTGGCGGGAGGCACCGACCTGTTGCCCAATATACGCAACGGCATACGGAAACCCGCTTTCGTGATCGATTCCAAGCTATATCCCGGAGCGGCGGACCTTCGCTGGAGCGAGTCCGAAGGGCTCCACATCGGCCCCGCGGCCACCATTTCGGACGTTATGCGAAATAAAACCGCCCGGGAGCTTTTTCCCACGCTCTGCGCCTGCGCCCACGAGCTGGCCTCGCATCAAGTGCGCAATCGCGCCACGGTGGCGGGCAACGTGGTAAACGCCTCGCCATGCTCCGACATGGCCCCGGCCCTGCTCTGCCTCGGCGCGAGGGCGATCGTCGAGCGGGCGGGCGGCGATCGCAGGGAGTTGGCTTTCGCGGGCTTCTTCGCGGGCGTCAAGAAGACCGTGCTCCGCCCCGGCGAGTATCTCTCGGGCATCGTCGTTCCCGCCTCGGCCGCGAAGGCCAAGGGTCGATACCTCAAGCTCAAGCGCATAGCCGGGCACGACCTGGGCATCGTCGGCGTCCTCATGACCGAAAAGGACGGCGTTCTTCGGTTCGGCGTGAGTTCGGCCGCGCCCACGCCGGTCCTCGTCGAGACCGTCGCGCGCAAGGACGGGCCCGAGGAGGCCGTGCGCAAAGTGCTCGCCTCGGTGAGCCCGATCGACGATGTGCGGAGCACCAAGGCGTATCGCGAGCACATGATCGGCGTCTACGTGCGCCGCCTTCTCGAGGAGGTGAGGTAACATGCGGATCAGACTCAGTGTGAACGGGCAAGTCTACGCCCGCGACGTGGAAGAGCATCGAACGCTCCTGCGCTTCCTCAGGGAGGACCTCGGTCTTCCGGGCACGAAGGAAGGCTGCGGCATGGGCGAGTGCGGCGCTTGTACCGTCATCTACAACGGTCGAGCGGTCAACGCCTGCATGGTCCTCGCGGTCGAGGCCGACGGCGCGACGATCGAAACGATCGAGGGCGAGGCGAAGGGCGATTCGCTCTCCGATATCCAGGCCGCCTTCGAGCGCAATCACGCCGTTCAGTGCGGCTTTTGCACGCCCGGTATGGTCATGTCGGTCAAGGAGCTCCTCCGCGAGAATCCGAAGCCGGACGACGACGAGATAAAAGAGGCGATCGAGGGCAATTTCTGCCGCTGCACCGGATATACGCAGATCATTGAGGCCGTTCGCGATCTGACCGGAAGGTCAGGGGAGAAGGGGGGGCTGGAACATGTATGATTCGCTGAGGCCCGAGGAACTCTCCCAGGTCGGGAAATCGCCCGAACGCGCCGACGATGTCGAGAAACTTTGCGGCACGGCCACCTACGTGAGCGACATGGAGCTGCCCGGCATGCTCCACGCCCAGGTCAAGAAGAGCCCGCATGCCCGAGCTCGCATAACGCGCATCGACGCGTCGAAGGCCCTCGCCATGGACGGCGTCCGCGCCGTGGTCACGGGCGAGGAGCTCGATTACCGGCTCGGCCTCTATGTGGTCGACAAGCGCATTCTCGCCAAGGGCGAGGTCCGGCACCATGGCGAGGCCGTAGCCGCCGTGGCGGCAGACACGATCGAGATCGCGCGCGCTGCCGTCGAGGCCATCGTCGTCGACTACGAGCCCCTCCCTCCGGTCCTCCACCACATGGACGCGCTCAAGGCCGACGCTCCCCTCGTCCATCCTGACCTCGGCGGCTATTCCTACATGGCGGCGGCCTTCACGCCGATGCCGGGCACCAACATCGCCAACCACACGAAATTGCGCAAGGGCGATGTCGAGAAGGGTTTCGCGGAATCGGCGTGGGTCGTGGAGCGCGAGTATTCCTGCCCCTCGGTCCAGCACGTTCCGATGGAGACCCACGTCGCCATAGTGCAGTGGGGCAAGAGCGACCGAGTCACGATCTGGACCAGCGCCCAGTCGCCTTTCACGGTCCGAAACCTCTTTTGCCACGCATTCGGTCTTCCGCATAACGACGTGCGCGTGCACATCCCCTACGTGGGCGGCGGCTTTGGCGGCAAGGCCGGCATCGGCGTCGAGCCGCTGGCCGCCGTGCTCTCGCGCAAGGCGGGCGGCCGGCCCGTCAAGTTCCGCGCGAGCCGCGAGGAGGAGTTCAGCCTCCTTCCCTGCCGGAGCGCGCTCACCTACCGCCTCAAGACGGGCGTCTCGGCCGAGGGCAAGATCCTCGCGCAGGAGATGACGCTCTATTGGGACTCCGGCGCCTACGCCGATTACGCCGTCAACGTCACGCGCGCCTCCGGCTATTCCGCCTCGGGGCCCTACGAGATACCCGCCGCGAAGGTCGATTCCTACACGATCTACACGAACAAGCCCTACGGTACCGCCTATCGCGGCTTCGGCCACGTCGAGTTCCACTGGGCGATAGAGCGGCACATGGAGCTGATCGCCTCGGCCATCGGCATGGACCCCCTCGAGTTTCGCCTGAGGAACGCCCTCAAGCCGGGCTCGAGGACCCTCACCGGCGAGGAGATCACGGAGCACACCGGCAACGTGCGCAAATGCATAGAGACGGCCGCGAAAGCCGTGAGCTACGGCGGCCTCACGAAGGAAGAGGCCGAGCGAGAGCGCCTAACGGGTTGGAAGATCGGCAAGGGCGTCGCCGCGCTCCAGAAGGCCCCCGCCATGCCCTCGTACACCTCCACGGCCGTCATCGTGAAAATGAACGAGGACGGGACGGTGGCGGTCAACCTGGCCCTCACCGACTACGGACAGGGCACCTACACCTCCATCCGCCAGATCGCGGCCGAGCGCCTCGGCTTCCCCCTCGACAAGGTGAAAGTCTCCTTCGAGTGCGATACGGACAAGGACCCCTACGACTGGCAAACCGTCGCCTCGAAGGGCCTGCTTCTTTCGGGCAAC
>JBAZZY010000084.1 GCA_041658565.1 Actinomycetota bacterium
GATCCCGCTCGTGCCGGGGCAAGCGCTGATCCTCCCCTACGGCGGCGCAACGCACGCGGCGGGGTTGTGCTGGGCGGCATCGACGACGGGCGGGACGCTGACTGTGTCGGCTACGACTCCATTTCAGGTGAGCGCGGAGATCTTGTAGCCATGAGAATCCTCGACAGCGAGACGTGCCGACGCGTCTACTCGTATTTGCGCTTGGACCGCGCGCCTCACAAGTGCGACGAGGGTTTCGGTATCGGCGTGCTCGCGCCTGGCTGGGATCCGATGTCGTCGCCTGTTGGAGTGCAGAGCGGCGACTCGTTCATTCCCACGCAGGTCCCCGGCTGCCAGCTCTGGTGCGAGACAGACACGTCTCGGCACCTCGTCGGGGGCGTTTCGCAGGCGGTCGTGTTTCCGGCGGATCCGCTGGTCAATGGCAACTTTGAGACAGGTGGGGATCCGCCTGCGGGGTGGACGGAGTATCAATGCACGACCACAACTGTCGCTGGCAGTAGACCAGGTGGGACAGGCGCGTTCGTGGCACACAGCGTGTCCACGGCAGCGTCTGCCGACACGTATCAAAATGCGCTAGTCGTGGGCAACACCTACAGGATCACGGCGTGGCTTCGCACGGACGGCAATCGCCCCCCGCGAATCTACGGTGGAGGAGCCACTAGGTGGACGGGGGCGACAAACGCCGACTGGCAGTTTGGGGACACTGGCTGGTTCGTGGCGACCGATGCAGAAGCCGGGTTTACCATGACACCGACTGCAATCGGTGAATGGTACGAGATCGACGACGTTGCCGTGCAATGCCTCAACGTCTCCCAGCTCACCGACCTAACCGGCCTGGGCCATCACCTCGTGCAGGCGACGGCGGCGAGACAGCCGCTTTGGGTGGCGAGTGGGGCGGGGGGGTTGCTGCGGTTTATCGGCAAGACTCGCACGGAACGATTGGACGCCGCTGATTTCACGATCGCGCAGCCTATGCACGCGTTTGCGATCTGCAAATGGACCGCAGACGATGCGACAATTCGCACGGTGCTTGATGGGAAAGTGAGTTCTACCGCGCTGCTTTACGCGCTAAACGCAAACATCGGCCTATATGCTGGCACGGCCACCAGCCCGTCTATCGCAAAGCCCGCAAACTATAACGTTGTGGATGCCCTATACGCTGGCGCCTCTAGCGCAATCGCAATCAACGGTGGCGCGCAGACCGTAGGCAACCCAGGGAATGCAGCGATCGATGCGATCACAGTAGGGTCTACACGCATGGGCGGACCTTACCCGTTCGATGGGGACCTAGCGGCGCTGGTCATCTACAACCGCGCCCTGTCCGAGCCTGAACGGCAACGCGTCGTACGATACCTGCGCAGACTCGGCGCGAGACTCGGAGTTAGCATCCCATGAAGCAAGCAATCTGCACCACAGCCGAAGACGCGAAGGCGATCCAAGCCGAAGACAACGCGAAGGCCAAACTCCCTTGGAAGGGGGTCTTCGCTGACGGTTCCCCTGCCCCGGAAGGCTGGGGAGTCACTACCTCGCTTTACGACGTGCAAGCCAAGCCTGACGGCAAGGCGTGGGCGTACCCCGTCAGCGACACCGCAGCGACCGAAGCGAAACCGGGCGACCCCATCAAGGAAGCATTGATCGTCGACAAGCTCGATGCGACTTGGGACGCGAAGGCCGAGCCGATCGAGGAACCCAAGCCCGTCGAGGAACCCGTCAAGGAAGATGACTTCGCCGTGCCGGTGGGGAAGTGATGTCAGTGGGCGCCAGGAGGGGGAGGCTTGTGCGGGACGCCGCCACCGTTCGGCCCTGGGTACAGGTGGCACCCGTTGCCGCTCAGGTCGACCATCACACCATCGGGCGTGACGTGCTGAGCGTCGCAGAAGCACGTGAACTGAACGCGCGGGATGAACAGCAGATCCATCGAACCGTCAGGCTTGCAGACGCGAATCTTGTGGTGGAATCCCATCGTCCAGCCGTCCACGTCTTGCACGTCGCGCATCCGGTACGTGTGGCCGAACGGATCGGGCAACGCCTCACGAAACGCGCTCACGACGGCGGCGCGATCGTGGTCGTTCAACTCGCGCGGGGCGAACAGCGAAGCGGCACAGTCGATGGCGTTTCGGATCATACCCACAAGCCTACGAATCGAGCACGCCCATGTCAACCCTGAGAGCCCTACTGCTTTCGACGTTTCTGCTGTCGTGCTCGACGCCCGACACCGCACGCGAAGGCGTCAGACGTTGGGCGCGCGTGCTGTGCGATCGACGGTTTGCAATGCAGATCATCGACGGGGCGGCGCCGATCCCCGCCGACTGCCAATACACGATCCTCATGGCCCTCTCGACGTGGCCTTGGGTCCAAGCCGCGCCACCGGGGACGGCTGCCTTCAGCGAGCCCGATCGCGGCATCGCATGGATCATCACGGACGTTTGCCCCGCTGCGCTTGTGACGGCGGCGACGGCGCATGAACTTGGCGCGCTGCTCGGCGCTACGGACGATCGCGGGCCGGGCGTGATGGGTGAGCCTTTGACTGATACGTGCATCGGCGCGCATAGCGTCGAGGAAGTTCTCGCAAGGAAGGATTGACATGCAAACCGAACAACTGATCGCTCTCATCCTCTCCCCGCTCACAGCGAGCGCGCTTGTCGCGTTGCTTCGGCGGCACCTTCCCAAGCTCGACGGCCCGTACCTCGTGCCCGGTGTCGTGGTGCTGCTGGCAATCGTCGGCAACGTGCTGCCGGTGCTCGCGGGAACCATCACGCTCAACGGCGTGCTCAACGCGATCGTCGCGGGCATCGTCGGCGGGCTGACCGTGTCCGGCATCGTGCAGATCGGGCAGGACGCGGGCAAGAAGGGGCAGACGCCTGCCGAGACGAACGCGCTCGACGTGATCCCGCCCGCCCCGAAGGCGCCGACGATCATCAGGGATACGACGCCCGAAGACACCACGCACGCGGAGTGAGCCATGGAGCGA
>JBAZZY010000085.1 GCA_041658565.1 Actinomycetota bacterium
CGGCAGGGGAGGCCGAGGGAAGGAGCAATTCCCATTGCGAAAGAACTGCAAAGTCCACTTCTGTAGGTCAGGCTGTGCCTGACGCTGCCGTGCGACATCCGGACGTCAGGCACAGCCTGACCTACGGCTTTCGGCTGGGGGGCGTACCAAAAATTCCTTATTCCTCGCTCTTCCTTCCTCGTTTTTCGGCCCTCTTCCCCTCCGGGTTGACTGCCGGGCGTAACGGCCGGTAGAATAAGGCATTACGACGATCCGTGGGGGGGTTGAACAACGCTATGCCACCGGTGGTGATTGATCTACGGAGCGCAGAAGATTGGCGCGATGTGGTGCATCGCGCGGTGCAAGCCGTGGTCGAGGGCGGCTTGGTGGCCTTTCCTACCGAGACGGTCTACGGCCTCGCGGCCAACGCCTTGGACGAGGACGCCGTGTGCCGGCTAATGGCCCTGAAAGATCGAACGGCGGCCAAACCGCTGACGCTGGCCATCAAAAGCGCCGACGAGGCTTGCGACTACGCCCCCGACATGTGCGCTTTGGCCCGGCGGCTTGCCCGGCGATGCTGGCCCGGCCCCATCACGCTGGTCGTCGATGATTCGCATCCCGAGAGCCTCGTGCGTCAACTGCCGCCGAAGGTTCAACGGGCCGTCTCGCCGGGGCAGTCGATTGGCCTGCGCGTGCCTGCCCATCAGGTGATCCTCGACGTGCTGCGGATGTCGGCCGGACCGCTGACCCTAACCAGCGCCAACCAGGCCGGAATGCCCGAGGCCGTCACCGCCAAGGAAGTGATCGACGCCTTCGGCGATCAGATCGCTATGGTCGTCGATGACGGGCCTTGCCGCTTCGGCCAGCCATCGTCGGTGGTGCGGGTCAACCAGGGACGGTGGGAGATCCTGCGGGCGGGCGTCGTGCCCGAGCGAACCCTGCGACGGCTCTCCAGTGTGCTGGTGTTGTTCGTATGTACGGGCAACACGTGCCGCAGCCCCATGGCCGAAATGCTGTGCCGCGACATGCTCGCCACGCGGCTGAACTGCCAGATCGACGAGTTGGAGGATCGTGGCGTGTTGGTGATGTCGGCGGGCATTGCCGCCATGTTGGGCGGAAGGGCTGCCAGCGAGGCCGTGCAGACGATGGCCGACATGGACCTGGACCTGACCGGCCACGAAACCCAGCCGCTCACCGAGCCGCTGGTGCGCCACGCCGACGTGATCTACACGATGACCCGCTCGCACCGCGAGGCCATCGTCGCCCAGTGGCCCTCGGCCGCCGAGCGAACTTGCTTGTTGTCGGCCGACGGCGCGGACATCTGCGATCCGATTGGTTCGACAGTGGAACACTATCGCTCCTGTGCGACACAAATGCAGACCGAACTGAAAACACGAGTCAACGAATTGGAGTTATAAGACCCAGACGCTCCGAAAGATCGGCAGCCGACGGGAGTCTGAAAACACAAGTTAACGATTGGAGTTATAAAAAACCATGCGTATTGCTATTGGAACCGACCACCGCGGCTTCGCGATTCGAGCGAAGGTTGTTGAACTGGTCCAGCGCTTGGGCCACGAGGCTATCGACGTGGGCACGTTCTCGCCGGACGCCGTCGATTATCCCGACATCGCGGCCGACGTGGCCTTGAAAGTCAGCCGCGGCGAAGCCGATCGCGGAATCCTCGTCTGCGGCACCGGATTGGGCATGTGCATCGCGGCGAACAAGGTGCCCGGCGTGCGTGCCGCCCCCTGCCACGACGACATCACGGCCGAGCTAAGCCGCCGCCACAACGACTCGAATGTGCTTTGTCTCTCGGCCGACTTGCTCGGCGAACGGCTGATTGATCGCATGATCGAGATATGGCTTAGCGCCCCGTTCGAGGGCGGTCGCCACGCCCGCCGCGTCGACAAAATCACCGAGTTGGAACGACAAGTCGAAGCGGAGCAATGCAACAATCCGCAGAACGGCTAGTCCGAAACGCGCCCAAGTGTCCTTTTCGGTGAGACTTTTTCCTCTTCTCGGCGGCAAGATTCTTCCCCCCCGCGGCAAGCTGTTCCGTCTGTATCGGTTGTGCGGGGCGTCTTGGGGCGAAGTTGTCGCTGGTAACGATTCCTGGGCAAGAAAGACTCAAGAAATCATCGATTCTCGCTACTTGGCCCTTGGAGAATTCGCTGCTTCCAAGTAGACTCGATTCTGTAGGGGGCAGTAAGGCATAGATCGGGAATCCCAATGCAGAACTCGCGTTATCCGCAACCCGACGAGGTCGATCAGCTTCTCCGCAATGCCGAGCTGCGCGACGAGTTGGAACGCTACTTTGACGAGTCGATCAGCCGTGTGAACGTCCAGCACTTCTCGATCTCCGCGGAGAACGAGTTTCTGGCTGCGATGTTGGCCTGGGAACAGGCCCCCGTGCTGCCGATCTATCGTTGGTTCGAGCCGGATCTCCGGCCGCCACGTCCCGAGTCGCTGGCCGATGAAGGCCTTCACAAGATTCTCTGGGACGTCGTGCGAAAGCTCTACCAGAAGCGGATCGTGTTGGACTTCACCGATCATCTGAACGATCGCGAGTTGTACACGCTGGTCTTCCGCGACATTTTGCCGGCGCGGGAAAAGAAGATCGACTGGCCGAACAACTACTTGCACTGGGACTGCACGGGCGCGAATTGCGACCCGGAGGTTTGGCTTCGTTACTATGCCACCGACGAGGATCGCGAGGACTGGGCCGAGACGTACAATCAGCCGTTGCCCACGTCGCTGCCGGTGCCCTATCCGCGTCAACTGCCGCGCGAGCCAGGGTGAGGCGGCGCGCGCGTCTTGGCTATTGACGCTCAGAAAAGTAATTCCAATAGCCGGGAGCTAACAGCTCCCGGAATGTGCGCGAATCCCGCGTTTCCGCTCCGGGAGCTGTTAGCTCCCGGCTATTTCTTGCGACATTGCTTTCCTGAGACTCAATAAACAAACGCACGGTCGTGGAAGTTTCCC
>JBAZZY010000086.1 GCA_041658565.1 Actinomycetota bacterium
AGCGCCAAAAGCGGGCGCTCGACAATCTCGCCATCGCCTTCCCGGAGAAGACCGACGCACAGCGCCTGGCGATCGCCTTGGCGCACTGGGAGAACCTCGGCCGCGTGATGGTCGAGACCATGCGCATCGATCGCTTCCTCAAGGAACCGGAGCGCATCGATATCGTCAGCCAGAACATCTTCTCGCGCTACAAGGACAAGCTCGGCCCCGCGGTGGGCGTCAGCCTGCACATGGGCAACTGGGAGCTGGCAATTCTTCCCTTCACCTGGGCTGGCGCCAATCCGGCGGCGGTGTACCGCTCCGTGACGAACCCCTACGTCGACCAATATCTGCGCGACCAGCGCAAGGATCTCTATCCTGAGGGACTGTTCGGACGCGGCAATGTCGGCGATCACGGCGATGACCAGCGAACGGCGCGCGCCATCATGGATTTCGTGCGTCGCGGCGGGCGCCTCGGCCTCGTATGCGACCTCTACGATCGCACGGGCATGCCGGTGCCGTTCTTCGGCCGCGATGCCAAGACGCAAGCCATCGGCGCCATGATCGCCCGGAGGGTCGGCGCCCGCATCTGGCTGTCGCGCTGCAAGCGCATCGGCACGCAAAGCCGCTTCCAGATCGAGTTGAAGGAATTGCGCGTGCCGCGCACGGCCAATCAGGCCGAGGACATCCGCTGGACCATGGTCCACATGCAGCAGCAGTTCGAGGCGTGGGTGCGCGAGGCGCCGGAGCAGTGGATGTGGAGCAATCGGCGCTGGAGCTGAACCCGTCGGTCCAGGTCTGATACCGCTTGATTGATCAGTACCACCTTCCGTCGGTGGACTAGTCGTGCTGCTCTCTGGATAATCGCGTCTCGAATTGCTAAGGGCGCACGAGGGGTTCGCTCAGCATGTTCGAGCGCTTCACGGCCGAAGAGGGCACGCACGGGCGGGACGCGCATGGACAAGATCCTGGCGATGTCGGAGTTGCACCCCCGCGATCGTCTCGCGTATTGGCACGACGTTGCCAACAAGGTCTTCGTCAAGCACGAATGCCGCGTGGAGAAGCTCTCCACGTTTGATGCGACGATCCACAGTGCGACGCTCGGAGAACTCGGCATCATCGAAGTCGACAGCCACGGCTTGAGCTATGCTGCCGTCAACGCGCGAAACATCAGGAACGACGAGGACGACGTCTTCTTACTTGGCCTGCAGCTCGTGGGAAGTGCGACTGTCGTCCAGGATGGGCGCGAGGCGACCCTCCAGCCGGGCGACTTCACGCTGCTCGACGCTCAGCGACCCTTTTTCACCCGCTACTCGGAGAAATGGCGACGGCTCTTTTTCAAGATCCCCCATCGTGCGTTGAAGGCGCGCCTGGCCCAGAGCTCGCAGCTCACCGCGCACGCGGTACGACCTGGATCGGGCATTAACGGGCTCGTCGCCGACTACCTGCGCATGATCCCACAACACATCGATGCGCTGCAGGAGCCGGCGAAGGCGCGGATCGGCGCGCAGATTCTCGATCTCGCCGCCGTTGCGCTTGCCGCGGAGGGCGGAAATGGTCGGCCGGCGCTGTCGTCAGCACGCGCGACAGCGTTGCTGCGACTGCACGCTGAGATCGAGCGGCGCCTGCCCGATCCTGCGCTCGATCCGGAAACGGCTGCCGGCGCCGCTGGCATCGGCGTGCGCTATGCCAACGCGCTGCTCGCCGACGAAGGTCTGTCGCTCGAGCGGCTGATCGTGTCTCGACGTCTCGATCGCTGCCGTCTCGCTTTGTCCGACGCGATGCAAGCGCACCGCACGATCGGCGATATCGCATACAGCTGGGGCTTCTCCGACCTTTCGCACTTCGCGCGCCGCTTCAAGGGCGCCTTCGGTTGTACCCCTAGCGACTATCGCCGGCAGAACGCCGGCCGAAGATGATCGACAAAGCATGCGGGGCTTCGCGCGAGCCGCGCCGCGGTTAGGTGCGTGTCTTCAATTGGCGTCAATTGCTCACCTTTGCTGAATGCGGCTCCTTACGAAACCGTATGCCTCGGGTCAGGTGACCGCAAACATGGCGGCGCAGTTTCGCGCCTGGGTGATCATGAAGCACCCGACCCAAGATATGGAGAGTCCACATGTCCAAGAAGCTGATGACCACAGTCATCCTCGCAGCCGTTGCCTTCGGTGCCGTCGCGCCGGGAATCGCTATGGCCAAGGGCGCCCCCAAGACCAAAGCCGCGTGCGAAAAGATCTCCACGATGAAGTGGGATGACGCCGGCTCCAAGTGCGTGAAGAAGTAGTCGACGGTTTCAGTGCGGCGGGTCCCCGGACCTGCCGCTCCTCTGATTTCCAGCATTCAACCGGGTCGTTCGATCCATTCACACCGCCGCACTTCACCTGTGCAGCAATCCTCGGAGTTACCGTCAATGAAGCGCATCATTCCGCTGTCGCTGATCGGCAGCGCCATCGTCCTGTGCCTCGCTGCAACCACCGGCCAGGCCGCCGTTTCCGGCGTGAGGGGCGCAGCTCCCGCTGCCGCGCATGCGTCGATCGTCAGCAAGACAGGCTGGCGCTGGCGCCGGCACTACCGCCACTGCTGGTGGAGCCATCACCACCGCCACTGCCGCTAGACCTACGCGAAGCTCCTCCCAAACTTGGTGCAGTGCCTCGTGCACTGCACTTTTTTGTTTGGGGTTGGCGCGTGTTCACGCCCGCGGGAAGGACACCTCGACACGCAGGCCCGGCGTGTTGTCGCTGAGGATGACGCCCGCCCCGTGCAGCTCGGCAATGGCCGCGACCAGACTTAGACCCAAGCCGCTGCCGGGGCTCATGCGTTCGCGCTCCAGCCGATAGAGGCGGCGAAATACGTTTTCGCACTCGTGCGCGGGGATGCCCGGCCCGCTGTCCGCCACCACGGCGATGTGGCGTTCGCCGCGCGTCGCCAGCGAGACATCGATGCGCGTACCCTTCGGCGAGTGGCGGAT
>JBAZZY010000087.1 GCA_041658565.1 Actinomycetota bacterium
ACCTTCCCCGTCACCGTCATCGTCCCCGGGCTCGTGTCGGCGGGTTGCAGCATCACGCCGGCCGCGCCGACACTTCCGACGAGGGCGATGGCAAGCAGGGCCAATATCGGATTTGCCATTTGGTGCTGCCTCCTCGGACGACCGTGACGGTGCGCTGGGAGTTAAGGATTCTTTAACAGTCGTCGAAAGGAGAATGAGGGTTTGGACGCGCTCCGCGTGCGAGGACCCACGTGCTTGGGCTTGTGGCTGGTCGGGCGGATCCTCAAGAAGCGACCGCTACTACGCGATTAGTACTCCGAGGGGAGAAAACCCGAGCGGGTGTCCTGCCTCTGAGCCGCCACGCATGTCTCCATCCCACGCTCGGACGAAGGCGCAGGCCTCGCCCAGACGCCCTCGTTCGGTTTTCCCAGCAGGGCTCAGCGCCCATGGAGTCGACGCTGGCCGCAAAAGGAAAGGGGACGGGCCCCGAGGGCCCGTCACACGATGGCAAAGCGGCTGATCTGTTTCGATCCATCCATGATGCTCAGGTTGGTCGGATCGATTCCGTAGTACAGCGTGCCGACGACCGTGTAGACTCCCGGCGCTCCAGTCCAGGGGTCGGAGGCGAAGGCCACACGATCCACTACCGCGCCAGCCGGAATCCAGACAACCTGCGAGCTCACCGTGTCCACTTTGGCGCCCGTCGCCTTGTCGTAGATGTCGTAGACGACCTGTGCGTAGGCTCCGACGCTGCCCAGGTTGCTCACTTTTGCGTAAAAGACCTGCGCCGTTCCCGAATAGCCATGTCGCCATTCCGGCCAGATGCGGTTCAGCCCCAGCAGGGGCGTCACTGGCGGCGGGGCCGAGAGGCTCACGGTCCCATCGGAGAACGTGTTGTCCGAGAGATCCGTCTCTCCCGGGACCGCCGAGGCCGTGGCGGAGATCGCGTAGCTTCCCGCGCTGAGGCCCGCCGTGGACCAGGAGAAGGTCAGTGTCGTCGTCGCGCCCGCGGCCAGCGTCACGGTCTTGGTCCCGATTGCGGAACCGTTGGCGAGGGCGGTCACATCGAAGGTCTCTGCCTGGGTCCCCTGGTTGGCGGCCGTCACCGTGACCACGAAGATGTCTCCGATGACGCCCGCCGTCGGGCTCACGCTCACCGAGGTGACAGCCACGTCGTGCACGGGTGCGATCAGCACAACGGTCGCGTCGTCGAAGGCGTTGTTCGCAAGGTTCGTCTCGCCCGCCACGGCAGCCGCCTCGACCCTGATCGGATACGACCCGGGGGCCACGCCGGTCGTGTCCCATGCGAACGACAGGCTCTGGGACGCGCCCGCCGCGAGGTTGCTCACGGTCTGCGTGGCGACTAGGATGGTCCCCGCGTGCGCGCTCACGGCGAAGGTTTCCGCCACGGTACCCTGGTTCTGGACCGTCGCGCTCACGGTGACTGCCTGGCCCTGGAGGACGCTCGTCGGCGACGCGCTCGCGGCGGTCACCGCAACATCATGGGTCGTCGGGGCCGGAGGCGCCGCGAACGTCATCGTGTTGTCGTTCGTGATCTTGCTGTGGTCGATCGACCCGCCGCTGCTTCCGCCACCGTTGGAGTCCGTGGTCGCGTAGAAGTAGTAGGAAGAGGCGCCGTCCGCGAGGAGCACGACGTCGCTTGCGTCGCCCGTGTTCAGCTTCCTCGTCCACTCCGCGGTGAAGGAATAGGGCGCGCCAGTGCCCGAGTATGCCATCTTGCCCAGGTCGTTCTGGCTCGTGTCCTTGGCGGGCGGCTTGGCGCCGCCGTTCGTGTCGACCGGGTTGAGGGTTGTCGGCGTTGGCTGCGGGGTGTACGCGGCGCCGTTCCACATCCCGAAGAATACGCCGTCGTAGCCACTCCGGTGGTGTCCCGTTCCGCCAGAGATGGACCCATAGACCATGCCGAGCCAGAAGTGGTTGCCCGTGGCGGATGCCCACGTCACGTCGATCTTCCCGTCGATCCGAAAATAGACGCTCGCGCCGTCGTGCTTCGCGTACAGGGTCGCCGAACCGTAGGGCGAGGCGGCGCCGTTCTCCAGCGGGACGACGGCGGAGAGGGCGTCGCTCCAGGATCCCGTGGCGGGGTTCCCGTCGAGGTCCGCATCCGCCACGGCCGTGGCGGAATACGGAACCGTGACCGATACCGCGCTCACTCCCGGCGCCCCTCCCGCTAGGAGCACGGCTACGAGAATGACCACCAACAAGCCCATCGCTGCTCCCCTCGCTCGCCTCATGGCTCCACCGCTGCGGGCCCATCACCCAGCAATTGCGGATGGTTGCTTGGTATGGACAGTAAGCAGATGTACAGATACGACGCTCGTAGGAGTGTTCTGAAATGTCTTCCATCCGTGCGGCGGCGCGCTTAAGGAGGCCTCGGGACTTGCGGACCCGTGGACGGCATGAGGGATCGTCTCGCCGCGTTCGTGACCGGACGGATCTTTCTTCCCCTTGCGATTCTCCTGGTGGGCATCCGGTTTGCGGCTCCCACGGTCACGGCGTACCTTGGAGTGCTTGGGATCGACACGACGGCTCTGGACGGGGCGTTCGAGTTCTACGCGGGGATCCTGCCCACGATTCTCTTCCCGATGGCTGCCATCGTCTTGGTTTCGTGGCCCGGGGGCTTCCGCTGGGATTGGGCGATTCGGCTCGCCGTCGCCCTGACCGCCGCGGCCGCCGTGCTCTGGCCCGGTGAGGTCGAGCCGAGCCTGCGAATCGTGTCGAGCCCGTGGACCAGCCTCGTATTTGGCGTGATCGTCGCGGGGACGATCGTCGCTTTCGAGGCCGCGCTCGAGTTGCGCATCGTCGGAGCGGGCGTTTCTTCGCTCGCGCGGGATGGGTTCCGGGCTCTTGGGGGTGGATTCGCCCTCGCCTACCTGTTCCGCTCCCTCCGGCTCGTCGACTATGCATACGCCCTTGGGCA
>JBAZZY010000088.1 GCA_041658565.1 Actinomycetota bacterium
ACGCGCATGGCGGATCGGCCGGTAGAACGGCAGGCGCAAGAAAAGGCGCGCGGCGACCTGGTTGCGCCAGCCCGGCGGCACGATGGCTTTCAGGCCGGCGTACGCATCCGGCGTCGGCATGGCGGCGATTTCGCCCGCGGGCGCGACGAGCGGCACATAGAACGGCGACAGTGCGAACGCGGCGCGCACGCTATCGTAGATGGATGCCGCCGCGAGGCGGGCGATCTTGCCGAAGCCGACCTGTTTGCGGACCATGCGTGCACTCGCGTGCCCGTCGAGCATTGGGCATTGTGCCGATACGGCGGCGATCCGCTTGTCGCGCGCCGCGGCGACGATCACGTGACCGCCCGACAGCGAGCAACCCCACAGGCCGATGCGGTCGGCATCGACGCCCGGCACCGTGCGGGCAAAGGCAATGGCAGACTTCCAGTCGTCGAGCTGGCGCGGGATGGAAACGAGCTGCCGCGGTTCGCCATCGCTGGCGCCGAGGTAGCGATAGTCGAACAGCACGACGTAGAAACCGGCATCGGCGAAGCGCTTGGCGTAAGGCTCGAGCGAAGCGTCGCGCGTGCCGCTGAGACCGTGAGCCATCACAATGCACGGCGCGGGCCGCTGAGAAGCCTCGGCCGGCACGTACAGCCAGGCACGACAGGTCACGCCGCCGCTCAAGAATGCGACTTCCCGGCGGAGTGCGGTCGTCATGCTTTCCTCAGGCAGGCGTGTCGGCCAGCTTTCGTCGTGCTGTCTTCGTTGGCGGATGCTCATGATGTTACGTTCGCGGTTGGCAAGAGGCCCACAATACTCGGGCGCGAGTCTTGCCGCGGTTCCTTAAAGAACAGCGCGTCTCGAATGTTGTTTTGAAAGCTTTGCCTAACGGCCGGGTCGCGTCAGTGAATGCCCGGCATCGGCTTGCGGACGCGGAGGAGATTGATCGGCTTGGCGGGCGCGCGGGCCGGTGTCGCCGCCGCTTGGGTAACAGGCTGGCCGGTTGTGGAGCGCCGGCGTAGCGACCACCACTTGCGCGATCGCGGAGCGGGTGTACGGCTGGCTTCGAGGAAGGCAATCACCGCGCGCACGTGGCCAACGAACTGTTCGCGGTCGGCCTCGCCCGTGTCGTCGCCCTTCAGCTTGAGATCGCGCCAGCGGCCCATCCAGGTCCCCGGCAGCAGATCGATCCAGCGATTGACGGAGGACACCTTCCAGAAGGACTCTTCGCTCTTCTGCGCTTCGTCGAGCGCCACACGCAGGGCCGCGATCACTGCTTCGATATCCGCCGCCATTACGCCCTCCACACGCGACTGTCCCAGGGCGTCACTTTAGCGGATTTTGCGCCTCAGTACACACCCTCGGCCTTGAGCGCCGTGATGACGCCGGCGCCCGATGCTGCGCTTCGCGCAAAAGAACCGCGGGCTTTCCGAGGGGTGCCAGCATGCGCTCCCATGTTCCGGGCGTGCCGGTGGCTGCACCCGTCCACAGGTTCGTTCACGCGCTCGCCTTGGGGAAATAGACATCCGGTCCATCTGTGCGTGTGCGGCTGGCTGCGCGAGCTCCCGGCCTAGTCCGACGCGGCGGCTACCGCGACGTTCGTCCCGCCCTCCGGCGAGGGCGTGAACAGGACGTCCATCAGCTGCGTCTCGCCGCACGTGCTCACCGACCACTGCTCTTTCCAAGGCGCTCCGGCCTGCTCCGGCTTCGCCACGAGCGCCGTGTCGACGATCGCAGCTTCGGCGCAATCATTCTCGCTTTGTGCGAGGGCGGCCGTCTTGGCGAAGTTGGCGGCATCGATCTGCAGGTTCGGATCGGCGATAGTCGAGCCCGGCGCCATAGGCACGGCTGTGATGTTGCCCTCTTTCATGAGCATCAGCATCGCGCGGCGCAGCGGCTGCTCGCAATTGACGACGTAGCGCTCGATCCAAATCACGTCGGTCGGCTCTCCCTGGTAGGGGTACGCGTCGGTCAGCGTGAACTCGGGCTCCTCGGGGCATTGTCCCTCTGGAACGAGCTTTGCGCTTTCATTGATCAGCTCGGTGCGGGTTTGCGTCAGCTCGTCCGAGAAAGCGCGCTTGGCGACGTCCTCGCCGTAGGCCTCGCTCAGCTCGGCCGGCGCGGCCTTAATGTATGCGGGCGCCGCCCAAGTCGCGCCGCTGGCAACCAGCACGCATCCGGCGACGAAGCCGATCCTGCCCACGGCGAAGCCGATCCTCCACAGCCCGATCATTGGTAGCTCCACCGCGCGAACACTCAGCTGCTCCGGTCGCAGTCACCGTAGCAGAACGCCATAGGGCTCGAAATTCGATTTCGGGGTGCCGGCGGCGGCGCATCGGGGGAAGGGTAAAGATCAGCAGGGCGGGGCGTCTACTCGACGAGACACTCGTACCCGGCGGCGCGCAGCGAGGTGCAGACCCTCTGCGGCTCGTCGGCGTTGCCGTAGGGTCCCAACCGGACGCGATAGGCCTTCTCTTGATTTTCGGCTTGCGTCTCGCTGACCTGCAATTTGCGCCTGCCGAATTCGCCGCCGTATTGCGAAGTGAGACGCACGGAGAGCGCGAACGCCTCGCTACGCGAAGGCAACGTGGCGATCTGCAAATGGAAGTCCTGCGGTGCCGCCGGTGTCTCGGCGACAGCAGGAGCCGGCGTCGCTGCGACGGGGGGCGCCAGAGTAGCGGCAGTAGGAGCCGGTTCGGGTGTAACCGCGGCTGTGGTGACGGGTGCAGTGGCGGCCGGAGCAGGGGCCGGCTGCGCGGGCGCGATGGCGACTGATGTCTGAGGAAGGGGCGCATCGGGGACGGGCGGCGCCGTCGGCAACGGAGCCATCGACACCTGCACCTTGTCGCCCCAGCTGGCAGTGGCTGGCTCGGGCTTTGGTGCGGGCGGCGCCGCAGCGGTGGTTATCGACCCGGTCTTGATCCAGTTGGTT
>JBAZZY010000089.1 GCA_041658565.1 Actinomycetota bacterium
CAGCCACTCGCCGTCGAACAGTGCTTGGGTCTTTTTCGGGTTGCGGAAGTAGCCCTTGGTCGCGGATGGCCCCTTGAATTGCAGGCGCCCCTCAGTGCGGTCGGGGACCTCGATGCTGGCGTCGTCGACGATGCGGATCTCGTGCCTGGGAATGGGCCGGCCGCAGGCGACGAATTCGAAGACGGTAGCGTCCTCCGGGCCCGCAGGGACCGCCCTGCCGTCGCGTGACAGCGCGATCCGCTGGACACGGTCGATTATGGGAGGGCGCCCCACGGGAGGAAAGGCGAGACCGACTGAGTTTTCAGCAAGTCCATAGACAGGGGCCATCGCCTCCGGGGGAAAGCCAAATTTCGCAAACTGTTTGGTGAAACGGGCGATGGTAGCGGGGCTCACGGGCTCCGCGCCGTTGACCACTCTGCGCAGCGAGCCGAGGGCGAACCCCTCGATGTCCTCGTCGCGTATGTTCTTGCAGCAAAGCTCAAAGGCGAAATTGGGGGCCGCCGAAAGGGTGGCACGGTGACGGCCGATCGCTCGCAGCCATCGGCCGGGGTCAGCCAGGAAGGCAAGAGGCGGCATGATGACGGTCGGTGCGCCATAATAGAGCGTGCCGAGCCAAGCGCCGATCAGCCCCATGTCGTGGTAAAGCGGCAGCCAACTGACGAAGGTGTCTGCCGAACTGGCTTCAAGTGCTTCTCCCATACCCCGGATGTTGGCGAGCAGGTTCGCATGGGTGAGCACGACACCCTTTGGGTCGCCGGTGCTGCCGGAGGTATACTGTATGAGCGCAACCGTTTCGGATCCGGCCGGCAGCGGCTGTTCGAGCGACCCGGCGCCACTCAACCCCGCAACCGTTTCGACATGGCGAAGATCGCTCGTCAGACCGAATAGCAGCGCGCCGAGATTGCGGATCTCCGAGCCAACGATGAGTACACTTGCGCCGGCATTGCGCAGGATGCCGGCCTGCCGCCGCAGATGGTCCTCGACCTGGGCGCGGCGAAACGGCGGATAGATCGGGACCGGGACCCCACCGGCGTAGATGACCCCGTAGAACGCCTCGAAGAAGGCCGCCTCGGTCGGGAGCATGATCGCAACGCGGTCACCGGGCGCAAGACGCCTCTCCAGAAGTCCGCGTGCGATTACCCGGCTCGCGCGGTCAAGCTCGGTGTAAGTAATGCACTGCTCGTCGTCCTCACCGCGCCACAAGTAGATATGCGGGCGGGAACCGTGCTTCGCCACGTGAAAGCTGAGCGCCTCAATAAGTGTCTGCGCCGTTTGTGGCGCGCTCACCTCGGGCAAAAGAGCCGCCTCGCCGGCCAGCGGCAACGCGAGCGGGGGGGCGTGATCGGAGGCCTCGCACAAAGCCCGGAGCAGATCTGCCGGAGTATCCGCCTCGCCGATGAGGCTGTCCGGCAGTCGAACCTTGAAGGTGCGGTCGATCCTCAGCACCAGCTCGGCGCGCCCGAGACTATCGAGGCCAAGGTCGCGGTCGAGATCGCTGTCGAGCTTGATCGCAACCGTGCGCCGCATGTGGGGGTGGAGCTCCCACACCAATTCTTGCACGAGCCGTAGTAGCTCGGCCGTAAGCGCCGGTTCGGCCTTCCTTGAACCGCTATTATGGGCGCCGCTCACCATTCGCGCGCTCCAACTGACGTGCCAGGCAGCTGACCCGGCAACAATTCAACTTGGGAAGCATGCGCGACCCTAGCAAGCTTTCGTTGACACCGATCAACACGAGGAGCCCATGTGCGTGCATTCGTCGTTATCTGGGGGTGACCTGGTGAACCGAGTCATCGATGTGACCGAACCCCATTGCCGCAACTGCATAGGCGCCGCGCTTGTCGGCACCCTGCCGGGGCTTTTCAATGAGCGCGTTACACGCAGCCCGGCCGGGGTGGCCTATCGACAGTTCGATGGCATCGCGCAATTCTGGCGCGATTACACGTGGGAGAGTATGCGCTGGCGAACCGCGCGGTTGCAGCTGGCCATGCAACAAGACGGGCTCAAGCCCGGCGATCGCGTCGCCATTCTGCTCCCCAATGGGATCGACTGGGTCGGCTTCGACATGGCCGCACTCGGACTGGGCCTTGTCGTGGTTCCGCTTTATGCGCACGATAGCGCGGCCAACATCAGCTACATCCTCGGGCACTCGGGTGCCCGCTTGCTGCTGGTCGATACCGAGGCGCGCTGGCGCCTGCTGGCGGAACGCAGGGACGCGTTCCCCGAGCTCTCCACCGTCTGGAACTACGAGCCGGCGGCTTGCGCGGGGCCTTCTGGTGGGAACCCAGCAGTCAAGCATCTCGATAGTGTTCTTGCCGAAGCCGGCCCCGCGAAGTTCCGGCAATCCTGCGAGCCGTCAACGTTAGCGACCATCATCTATACCTCCGGCACCACGGGCCGGCCGAAGGGGACGATGCTGTCCCACTTCGCTCTCCTATGGAACGCGGAGCACACTGCCGAGGTCATTCCGCCGCGCAAGGACGATCTCTTTCTTTCGCATCTTCCGCTTGCCCACGCCTTCGAGCGCACGGTCGGTTATTACCTGCCGATGATGGGTGGGTCGACAGTCGCCTATGCGCGATCGATCGACGTGCTCGCGGAAGACCTCAGAGCGATCCGGCCGACGGTTTTGCTTTCAGTCCCTCGCATTTACGAACGCGTCTATGGCGCAATCCGCAGCAACGCTGAAGACATGCCTCTGGGGGCTAGGCTCATGAGGCTCGCGGGAGACTTAGGTTGGCATCATTACCAGGCGGCACAAGGACGAGGGCCTGCACCAAGCCTTGCCGCGGGGCTAGCTTGGCGGTTGCTCGACCGGTTCATCGCGAAGCCGATCCGCGATACGTTGGGTGGGCGCCTCCGCGT
>JBAZZY010000090.1 GCA_041658565.1 Actinomycetota bacterium
GCTCGCGCTCGGGCTCACGTACAGCAGCCGGTTATTGATCACGTCCACCGACCAGAGCATCTGCGGTATGTTCGCGAGCAGGCTGATGATCTGCTCCTGCAAGTTCACCACCTTGTCCTGTTCCAGGTGCAGCGCCTTGGTGGCGGCGTCCCAGTAACCTTCGAGCATGAGGCCCATGTCGCGGAACAGGAGTTTCGTGACGGCGGCATCGAGCGGCTCATAGTCGATGCCGCGAACCTCGGGACTCGTGCGGATCAGCGACTGAAGGTGTTCAAGGTAGAGCAGGTAGGCGCCCATGATCCACGCCGGCTCGATGCGGTAGCGGTAATGCACCGCGCCGATGCGCTCCGTGTTGCGCGCGTCGTCCTCGCTAACACGTCCGTCGAGAAAGGTCGTCAGGTGCAGCAGCTGCTTCTGCACCAGGTTTGCGATGCGTCCGCCGGCTGCCTGGTAGTCCTGCAGTACCTTGGCGGTTGCCGGGTGATCGAACAGGTAGTCATAGAAGATCTTGGCGAAGGGCTCGCCCCCGCTTCGCAGGGCGTCACGGTATCGGCGAAGGAGGCTCAGGTCGGCAGCCGAGATGTCGAGAAAATCGTTGAAGACGGCGTTGAGATCTGCGCCGGCGTATCTCCGCTTTGTATCGCCAGCGTCGGTTCCAGCTTCGGCCTTCTTCACGTCGCCCCCTCCCTGTGTCATGGCGGTCGCAACGCTGTGCCGCGGCCCTCCGCCTACGCGACGGGGTATCTCCCCGCCCCTCGCGTCGGCGTATTTCGACCGCGACCGTCTTGCGGCTTCGCAGGAGCCCACGGTGCTCGGCCACAAGGCTCTACGCCACACCGCGAAGCGGTGGCTATCGCGGGCCTTCCCAGTACCCGGCTATTTCCGGATCCTCGTGATTATTTTGTTTGCCTAGATATCACAAACCGTGAGCGTTGTTAACGAACATATGAGTGATGTCGGACGAACGGGCGCAAGAGAATACTTAAAAGACTGATCCGACATAACCTTCCGGTACGTTCTTAAAGCAGAAACGCCGCTAGAGCGTCAGCCGCCGGTAGATGTCCGAAACCTTGAGCGGCAACTTGCGCACGTTGTCCACCAGCGCCCAGTTCACCGCGCCGTACATGTGCGGCAGATAGTCGCGCGCGGTCTCGTCGATGGTGATGCAGAACGGGTGGATGCCGGCGCGCTTGGCCTCGATCAGGCTCATGCGCGTGTCCTCGATGCCGTAATCGCCGTGGTAACCGTCGTAATCGTCGGGCTTGCCGTCCGAGAGCGTGATTAAAAGTTTGGTGCGTGCCTCCACGTCTTCCAGTAGC
The DNA here is from genome assembly GCA_041658565.1 of Actinomycetota bacterium. Taxonomy (NCBI): domain Bacteria; kingdom Bacillati; phylum Actinomycetota; species Actinomycetota bacterium. Next base: position 1,320 of record JBAZZY010000090.1, read on the forward strand.
TTCGTCAGGTGGCGGATGGCCACGCCCATGCGCGTGTAATCCTGCGGCTGGATGCCGGCGATGCGCGCCTTGACCTCGTCGTGGTACGGTTCGTCGAAGCGCTTGATGCGGTACAGCTCGCAACGCTTGCGCGTCATGCCGGAGAAGCCGTAGATGGCGTAACGGTCGCCGAGGATTTCGAGCGCCTCGCACAGCAACACCAGCGATTCGCGCTCGGCGTCGTTGATCCAGCCCTTGGTCGAGCCCGACATGTCCACCATGAACAGCACCGCGATGTCGCGCTCGAACCGGTGGCGCTTCACGAACAGCCGCTCGCTCCGCTCGCGCCCGGCGCAGTGGTCGGCGGTCGCCTCCACGAGCGCGTCGAAGTCCACGTCGTCGCCGTGGGGCTGTTTCTTGAGCAGGCGGTTCTCGCCACGCAGCGCCTCGAAAGTTTTTCGCAGCGCCGGCAGTACGCCGGCGTATTTGGCGAGCGTGCGTTGCACGAACGGCTCGTACATAGGGTGCGCATCGAGTTCGCGCAGCACGCACCAGTGTTTGCGGTAGTGCGCGCGCTTGTGGTCCCACTCGTTGTACAGAAACGCGCCCTCTTCGTGGTAGGTGCCTTTCCAGACGTCCTCGGGGCGCTTCGCGTCCGCGTCCGTGTTCTCGCGCCGGTAGCCGCCGTCGCCGGCGGCGACGAGATATTCGTCCGGAATCTGGCCGAGGTCCTGGAGGATGGAGTCCATGAGCGCGCGCACGTCGGCCGGCGGCGCCACCGGCTGACCGTCGAGCATGAGCGTGAAGCGAAAGCCCGCGGGCTGCGTGGTATCGGGCTTGCGTTCGACCTTGAAGCGCGACGACGTATCCCCGGTGGCGGTCTTGCCGGTCGTTTCCTTGCCGAGGTGGGTGAGCGCCTCACGCAAGGCGCTCTTCTCACGCGCGAGACGTTCGTGCAATGTCTTCTCGACGCGTTCGGCGAACAGCCTGCCCTGGTAGCAGCGCGGCGCCGGCAACTCGCCGGCATAAAGCTCGACCATGAGCACCAGGCTGTCGTACACACCGGCGCCAGTTTTTTGCAGCCGCTTGAGCGGCAGTGTCCAACCGGCCGGCGTCTGCCAGCCGCCGGTCAAGGTTTGCAGTTCCTGCATGTCGCGATAAAGCCCGGGCAGGTCGCGCGCGAGACAGGCATCAAGCCGCGCGGTTTCGAGTGCATGAAACAACTGCTGCGCCCTGTCCGGGTCGGGGAAGGCGGCGAAGTGCGCGCTCAGTAATTCGCCCTCCGGCAGACGGAAGCTGCCATACCAGGTTTGGGCCCAGGCATGCGCCGTCAGCGCCTTGTACAGCCGGTAGTTGTCCTCGCGGCGCGCGAAGCCGGAAAGGCGCGCGGGCAAATAGAGCATGTCGGTATCGGTGTATGCGGTGTCACCGGCCTCCAGCCGCAGCCCACGGCCCGACAACCCGCGTACAAACAGTTCGAGCACGCCGCTGACCGCCTCCAGCTTCTCGCTGTGCGTGGCGTCGGCGATTTCAGCCGCGAAGCTTTGCACTTGGGCGAA
>JBAZZY010000091.1 GCA_041658565.1 Actinomycetota bacterium
CTCTCGGCTCATAGCCAGCTTCGGCCTGCCCTACCGCGTTCTCCCTCCAAAGCCCCTATCCCGGTGCGGTGACGCTACCATCACCGCGATGGATCGAAGCCTTGGGCATTTTCATACCGATAACTCGCGATTAGACCCGACGCTCGGCTTCGCCTCGCGCGGGTCAATCGCCAGGACGTTGTACGGACCTGCGCGCATGAAGACTGAAGGCAACTGGGCTGAGTGGCTCTCGGAGGGGCGGGTCCGCGGCGCTTCAGCAAATCAACGTAAGCGCATGAACAAGAGTCTGGAGCGTGTGCGCGGTCAGGTCCTCGACCGAGCGGCGCTTAGACCCGGCCAATCCGTGCTTGATCTTGGTGCCGGTGAAGGGCTTCTTGCCCTGGAGGCCAGACGAAAGGTTTCGCAGACGGGGCACGTCGTTGCCCTTGATATCTCGACCGATGCGCTCCGCGTGTGCGCAGCCCGGGGGCGCCGCGCCCGAACCCGCATCGGCGCTCTCGATCCGGTGGCGGGCGACGCTCTCCAGCTTCCTTTCGCGTCCGAAGCGTTCGATGCAGTCGTCGCCCGATCAGTGCTCATGCATGTCAGCGATAAGCAAGGATCCATCCGTGAGGTGGCCCGCGTGCTCCGCCCAGGAGGAATCGCCTCGGTGTTCGAGGCGGTCTCTACGGTTGGGGTACGAGGCGCTGACGAGGAAGCGGAAGCGATCGCTAAGACCCTTCCCGACTACCCTCGCATCCGGCGGATGGCCTGGGATCGTGATGCGAGTCCTATGGTGGGTTGGGATGAGCGTGACCTAATCAGATGGTTCACCGCCGCTGGCTTCCGCAGCCTGCAGATGGAGTATCGGGAAACACACGTCCGGGGCGGGCGGACGATAACTCGGGATGACGTTTTGCGCCGTCTAGCGATGCGGCCTAATCCCTCAGCTCTTTCGCACGAAGAGGCGGCGCATGCCCTCTTGGGTCATGACGCTCCAGCCTATCTCGAAGCACTTTCCAAGCTTCTTGTGGATCGAGGCCACGAAGCGCATCATGGCCTCGTTCTGTTATCGGCGCATAGGTAGTTGTGATGCTCATAGACGCAGTTCTTAGTGGGGACAGCCGTACAACTTGCGGCTGGAACGGACCGTCCGGCGCTACGCGCCGTCCGGCCGCTCAGCCGCCAAATCGTTGAACAGCTTTCCAAAGGAAGGTGACGCATGACCGCAGCGGTTCTCTCCAAACATCAAATTGGTCGGGCAATCGGAACGGCCGCAGCCGCGCTCTCAACATTGATGGCCGGCCTCCTCGTCGTCTGGCTATTCGACGAACCGTCTGAACAATCTCTCGTCTGGTTGTTCGTTGGACCTATCGGGCTCGTGATCGCTGTGATCGGCGTCTGGGCTTGGTGGCAGGGCAGATGGGCCCTCGCCGCGGTCGGTATGTGGGTAGCGGCAGCTGCAGACATCGCGTGGTACAGCGCCGTCCTTCTCCCCGTTACCTTGGCACTCATCGCGACGATTCTCGCGTTCAAGAAGCGAGGGACTCTCGCATGAACCTGTTCAACCCGCGGATGCAACGGACGCTCGCTTGCGCTCGCGCCGCTGATCCGCCAAGTCGTTACCCCGCGTAGCGCTCGCGCGCCCGGCGCGGTCTTGTACTCATCGGCCGGTCGATGCGCGATCACGCGCGGTGACTCGTCCCAGTTGCTTGCCGACGTGCAGGTCCACGGAGGCTTGGTATCGAACCGTGCTGGACAAGTGTCTCGTGCTACAACCTAGATGCGGATGATCGGTGGTCGGCTCAGTGCGGTGCTGCGATGCGGATCGGGGGTCTCGAACAACCGTGATTGGGAAGGGCAAACCTAAGGCCGGGGTAACTCGCGCGTGCAACGGACGGGCACCGCGCTTCGCGCGGCGACCCGCCGCTGACGCGCAGAATCGTTCGGTGCCACATGACCGCACGGCCAGTGCAAAGCGGAAACCTTTGATTTCGATTAATTATGCGTTGCCTGAAGCAACGAGACTCAGGTCTAATTTGAATCGACCTTGGTGCCCTGCTGCGTGAGACTTCATATGGACAAATCCAACAGACGACCATCCCGCTCACGCCGCAGCCCGGGCGGGCCAAGGCTGAAGACAATCATGCCCCCTGCTAAAGCTGTGCTGTCAGCGCCGCGTGATGCCGCTAAGGGTGTAACCCTGCGAGAAATTCGGCAGGCACTCCAGCGCGGCGAGTTCATCTACTACTACCAGCCCAAGGTCTCGATGGTGAGTGGCCGCATTTCGGGGGCTGAGGCGCTTCTACGGTGGCGCAGGCCGGACGGTTCGATGATCTATCCGAACGAGTTCATACCTGTCGCGGAATCCACGGGATTCATAACCGAGGTCACGATCCGAATGCTGGAGCGGCTGGTAGTGGATATCGCGCGCATCCGTCCTGTTGAAACCGGACTGGTTGTGTCATTCAATGCCTCCGCCCGGGACTTCGAAGATCACCGATTCGTGACCGCTCTGTTTCGCCTATTTGACCGTGGCCAGCTCGCTGCCGAGGAAATCGAAGTTGAAGTGACCGAATCCGCCGCACTCGGGGGGAAAGCTGGACTGGTGGAACAATTGCTGCAACTGCGCAATCGACGGGTTGCTCTGGCGATGGACGATTTCGGCGCCGGTTACGCCAGCATCGATGCGCTCTCCCGCTTGCCGTTTACCAGGAGATATCGTCAAATGTTGTGGAACGCGTGGCGTGAATCACGCGGCGTCCTTCCCCGTGTTGCGTTCGATCAGTTTTCCATTCACGAACTTCGCACCGGCGCGCACGAGCGCAA
>JBAZZY010000092.1 GCA_041658565.1 Actinomycetota bacterium
GACCAGCCGATGCCGGGGATGTTGTCGGGGGCCGTCCCGCCGATGGTCGGGAACTGTGCGTGGCGGCGGAAGGCACCGACGGCCTCGTGCAGGAACGCGCGCCCGCCGGGCAGCGCCACGAAGGCGACGAAGTTGCCGACGTCCGAGAATATGTGGCTGAACGGGAACGGGTAGCTCTGCGAACCGGGCGCGTCCGAGAAGAAGCCGATGGTCTCCAGCGAGATCATGCCGATGAGCTTCTCGCCCTCTTCGTGCAGCGCCTTGGCGTAGCGGTAGCTGCCCATGTCGGGTGTGCGGTCGTAGGGCGGCTCCTCGTTGACGAACAGCACCAGCCGCAGCCGCTTGTCCGTCAGCGGCACGTTCTTCAGCAGCCGCGCCAGCTCCAGCACCGCGGCCGAGCCGCTGCCGTTGTCGTTGGCGCCCGGCGCGTCGTCGGCGGAATCATAGTGGGCGCCGATCACGAGGCTCGGCGTTGCCGCGGTGGCGCCCGGCGGCGCCAGCTCGACGGAGATGTTGCGCACTGGCTTGTCGCCGATGGCATAAACCTGCGCCTGCGGCTCATAGCCGAGCGCTTTCAGCTCGCCCTCGATGTAGGCGGCGGATTTCTCCAGCGCGGCGTAGTGCGGCACGTTATGCGGCTCGCTGGCGATGGCGACGACGTGCCGTCGCAGGCGCTGGGCGAGGTCGCTCTCTGCCGCCGTGACGGGAGGCGGCGGTCCGGCGAATGGCTCGCCCGGCAGGCTCAGCGAATACCAGTATGCCGCGGCGAGGACCGCGACCAGCAGGACGAGCAGCCCTGCAATCCACAGAGCGACCATCTTGATCACGCCACGGTCCCGTTAGTGTCCCGATTCCGAAGTTCGCCAGAGCTTGCGGCTGGGTCGAGAGCGAACTTCGGAATCATAAGGGACACTAGAATCATTGGCTCGCTAGTGTGATTCAGATCGAGAAATTCGCTCGATCCCTCTCCGCTTATGATGGCGAATTTCTCGATCATCACACTAGTCGGCATCTGCACCTGCATCGTCGGCACCCGCGCCGCTCGACTCTTCGGCCCGCTCGATCTCGCGCTGGCGCTGGCGCTCGCGCTCCTTCTCGCGCTCGCGCTCTTTCTCCTTGGCGCGGTCGATCTCGGCCTGCTCCATCCGCGCATCAACGTACGCGCCCACGGCCTCCTTCAGCTCTTCGGTTTTGTTTTCGAAGAAGTGGTTGGCGCCGGGGATGACCTGATGCGTGATCTTGATGCCGCGCTGCGTCTTGAGGCGCTGCGACAGCTCGCCGACGGAGTTGGACGGCACGACGCGATCCTTGTCGCCGTTGATCATCAGACCCGACGACGGGCAGGGCGCCAGGAACGAGAAGTCATAAAGGTTCGACGGCGGGGCCACGCAAATGAAGCCTTCCACCTCGGGACGGCGCATCAGCAGCTGCATGGCGATCCACGTGCCGAACGACACGCCGGCGATCCAGCAGCTCTTGGCGTCGGGCTTGACGATCTGCAGCCAGTCGAGCGCCGAGGCTGCGTCCGACAATTCGCCGGGGCCGCCGTCCCAGATGCCCTGGCTGCGGCCGACGCCGCGGAAGTTGAACCGCAGCACCGAAAAGCCCCGCTCCACGAAGGTGTGATAGAGCGAGTAGACGACCTGGTTGTTCATCGTCCCGCCAAACTGCGGGTGCGGGTGCAGGATCAGCGCGATGGGGCTGTCGTTGGCGGGCTCGTGATGATAGCGAGCCTCGAGACGGCCCGCAGGCCCATTGATAATCAGCTCGGGCATCGTTTTTCCAACTCTTAGGGGCTGCGGATCGGCCGGCGGCGGGGGGTGCGCGGCAGAGCCCTCAAACAGGCCGTGGAATCGGTCGTGCCGAAACCTTGACTTGTGGGCTCGGAATTTTCATATTCCTATAGACTTTAGAACCGTTCGAAAGAGCCTGGCCGGGTTTTCTGCCCTCCGGCTCCTCGACGGTGGCGCTTCTTAGCACACGGCCCGGTGCCGATTGCAAGTGAAAGCGCCCGTGTGTGCCGTGTGGCGGCAGTGGAGGACGTGGTGTGGAGTTGAACACAAAGGCGCGGTACGCGGTCATGGCCATGGCCGACCTCGCCAAGTATGGCGCCGTTGCCGCAGTGCCCCTCTCGGCCATTGCTGAACGGCAGGGCCTTTCTTTGTCCTACTTGGAGCAGATCTTTCTGCGCTTGCGGCGGGCCGGCCTGGTGGCGAGCGCGCGCGGCCGTTCCGGCGGCTACGTGCTGGCGCGCCCGGCAGGCGACATCCACATCGACGAGATCATGCGGGCGGTCGAGGAGGAGACGCGCCTGACGCGCTGCCTCGACAGTGAGACCGGCTGCCTCGGCGATCGCCGCTGCCTAACGCACGGCCTATGGCATGCGCTCGGCGCCCACATCGTGGCGTTCCTGGCGGACGTCTCGCTGCAGGAGGTTGTCGACGGCATCCCAGCCCGCAAGCTTCCCGCCCCCGTGCAACATCGCCAGCCGGAGCTCGTCGGCCAGTGACGCAGACACGCACATACCTCGACCACAACGCGTCTACGCCGCTGCGAAGCGCCGCGCGCGCGGCGATGCTCGATGCCGACGCGGCGACCGGCAACCCGTCGTCGGTGCATGCCGAGGGCCGCCGCGCCCGGGCCATCATCGATACCGCGCGCGAGCAGGTAGCGGCGCTCGTTGGCGCCAAGCCGAGCGAGGTGGTGTTCACCAGCGGCGCCACGGAAGCCAACAACGCCGTCATGGCCGGCGGCTGGAAGGTG
>JBAZZY010000093.1 GCA_041658565.1 Actinomycetota bacterium
CCGATCGCAGAGCGCTACACCAGACCGTTTCTGGCGAGTCGTCGCGATGGCTATGATGCCCATCAGGACCTGCTGCAGGAATGGACCGTGCGCGTCCTCCGCGCATTGCCCAACTGTCGCGCAACGGCGGATGAACAACTCGTCGATTGGGCGCTTGCCATTGCCCGGCGTACAATCGCGCAGTTCTATCGCGCGGAGTGGTCCCACATGTCCGGCAGAGAGGACATCGCGGAGTGTTCGGTAGACGTCTGTGGTCAAGCGACTCCTGAAGACGAGACTGACCCTGAGAGCTGTGCGTTCTCTATAAGATGGCACCCTTTTTCTCTAAACTCTGTCACCCCTGAGGGCCTCTCCGTTTCGTTCGTGCTTCCGAGGGATCAGCGATCCCGACCACCGGAGGCGACAGGAGGATGCTCAGGATGCTCGATCGACATGCGGTGCAGGCGCTACGGCGCGCCGGCGTGACGGCACGTGCGATTGCGACGCAGTATGGGATTTCGGTGCGGACGGTACGGCGGCTGGGGCGTGAGGCCGCCGTCGAGGACGGCGTCGATGCCACGGCGCGCCACGCGCGCGGGGTGGGACGCCCGGGGGTGAGCGACGCCATGCGCGCGCGGGTGCGTGCGCTGGTGGTGGACGACCCGGAGCGGCCCCCGGGCGAGATCGTCCGCTTGCTCCATGCGGAGGGGACGCCGCTGGGCCTGAGCACGGCGTACCGGATGCTCGCCGCCGTGCGCGCGACGCTTCCGACCCCGCTGTTGGTGCGCTTCGAGGGCGTGGCCGGCGAGTTCGCGCAGTTTGACTTCGGGCAGGTGAGCGTGCGGCTCACCGACGGCACGCGCCGGACGGTGCACTTCGCCGCCTACCGACTCAAGTACTCGCGCTGGGTGCACGTGGTGCTGGTGCCGAATGAGCGGGCGGAGCCGTTGGTCCGGAGCCTGCTCACCAGTTTCGCCGCCAGCGGCGACGGGGTGCCGCTCCGCGTGGTGTTCGACAATCCGAAGACGGTCGTCCTGCGGCACGAGGAGGGGCGCCCGGTGTGGCACCCGATGCTCGCGCCGGTGGCGATCGACTACGGCTTCACGATCGAGCTGTGCACACCGCGGCAGCCGCAGCAGAAGGGCTCGATTGAGAATCTGGTGGGCTTTGTGAAGCGCGCGTTCTTCCGGGCGCGCCGCTTCCTCGATGTCACCATGGACCTGCCCCAGCAGCTCACGCAGTGGCTCCTCGAGGTGAATACGGAGCGGCCGTGCCGCGCGACGAAGGAGATCCCGGCCGCGCGCCTCGCCGCCGAGCAGGCCCGCATGAAGCCGCTCGCCGTCGCGCCCGATGCCTACGCGCTCCGCGTGGCCCTCACGGTAGGCCCCACGGCGATGGTCACCTACCAGGGCGTCCGCTACGCGATGCCCGCGGCAGCGTGCGGCCTGCCGGCGACGCTCTGGCTGTATCCGGATCGCGTGAAGATCATCACCGCCGGGAGCAAACACGAGGCGGTGCATCCGCGCTTCCCGCAGCACGGCACGATCAGCTACCTGCCGGGCCAGCGCGCGGCGCAGCTCGCCACGGTGGCCGGCACGCGGAAGCGTCTCTACTTCATGCGCGAGCGCCTGCTCGAGCTGGGCCCCGTCGGCGAAGCGTACCTGACCGAGCTCGTGCATCAGCGGCCCTTCACGTGGAAGGGCGATGTGGAGCGGCTCTTCGCGCTGCTGGAAGAGCTCGGCGATGCGCCATTCCGACTCGTGCTGCAGCGGGCGCTCTTCCAGCGCACGATCGGCGCGGAGTATGTCGTGCGGCTCGTCGCACGCCTGCCCACGGAGGCCGCCTCATGACGCCGGTGAAGCGACCGACGAAGCCGTCGCCGGTGAAACGCCGGCGGCCCAGCCCCTCCATCCCCGCGGTGCCGGTCCACGATCTCGACGGCATGCTCCGCCGCCTGCATCTCCCCACGGTACGGCGGCTGCACGGCGAGCTTGCGACGCAAGCCGAAGCGGAGGGCATGGCCTACCGCACGTATCTCGAAACGCTCATCGCCGAGGAAGTCGCGCACCGCACCGAAACGCGTGTCACGCGGGCGGTGCACAAAGCGCGTTTTCCGTTTCTCCGCACGATCGACGACTTCAATTTCACCTTTCAAACCGCGCTCCGCCTGCAGATGCTCGGCAGCTACCTCGGGCCCGAACTCGTGACCGAAGGCCGGAGCGCGATCTTCAGTGGGCCGAGCGGCACCGGGAAATCGCACCTCTGCATCGCGATTGCCTACCGCGCGATTCAGCACGGGTACGACGCGCGCTTTGTCGGCGCTGATGCCTTGATCGGGGAGCTGTCGCTCGCCGCGACGCAGGGCCGTCTCGACCTCGCGCTCGCCCCGTATCTCCATCCGCACGTGCTCGTGATCGACGAACTGGGGTATCTCTCGCACGCGGCCGACGCAGCCAACGTGCTCTATCGCGTCGTCAATGAGCGGTACCTGCTCCACCGCCCGATGCTGCTGACCACGAACAAGCCGCTGGCGGCGCTGGGCGAAGTGATGCATGATGGCGACTTGGCAGAGGCGATTCTCGATCGCCTCCTCGAGCACGGCGCGCACTTCGCGATGCGCGGACGCTCGTACCGGACCCGTCACTTGAGCGAGGAGGACACGCCACCCCGGTGCGCGAAGACTGGCTAACCGCCCTCACCCAGGGTGACAGAGTTTAGAGAAAAAGGGTGACAACGTTTAGAGAACCCACATGCCGGTGCGGGGTTTGGCGTGTGGGGCGCCG
>JBAZZY010000094.1 GCA_041658565.1 Actinomycetota bacterium
GGAGCACGGCGAACGTCTGAGCAGTGAGGGGGACGGGGGAGAAGGGAAGGAGGACTTGGACCTGAGCCGCCAGTGCGATCAGGAGGCTGCCTCCGAGGATGAGGGCCACATCCCGCCACCCTCCTGCCGCGGGCCAAACGGCGTCGATCATCACACTCTGACGCGTACCGACACTGTCCATGACTGACACCTCTCTAGACAATGCCCCCTAACGGCCTCCAGCTAAGCTGGCCGGCAGGCGGAGCAAGCATCACCCGCTGCCCGGCCCGCCGGGTCAGTCGTAGATCCTGGTGACCTTCCAGGGCTTCAGCGAGTTGTTAGGCCGCTCGCAAGATGTGCACCATCGCCAGTCTACGGACGTGTGCCACCTCTGTGGTGCTGGATTTCACATGGCGGCGAAGCGTTACTTGTGGAGGAGAGCTGCGCCCCAGTGCCGGCGATCGAGCAAACGCCATGTTCAGCTGGAAGGAAGCGCTTTCTCCTCGACTGGGGAAGCCACGCGAGATTCGCCTTCCGCTCTCTCAAAGCACCCTTTGCCTATCGCCGCCCGCGGACTGTGGATCGGCAGCGCGATCCGAGCTGTGTCAGAGCAAATCGGCTGCAACGCCAGTGTTGGGCCGTCCGTTGCTCCAGAAACGATGGTCACCCCCAACTACTCGCCTACCTGTTCGCCTCGAACTCCAACTTCAATGGAATCACACGTCTCAGTGAGTCGCCCACAGGTGATGACCGCTCACATCGCTCGCGCAAGTGAGCAACCTGCTCAGTTGTTATGCCTGGCGCGGAGAGACGCACAGTGTAGGCAATCGCGTCGTATCCAGACCCTTGCGCACCGTCCAAACCCAAGTACGACTGCACGTTGAAATGCCCGGTGGCTTCCACTGAGAGGCTCTCGATCTTGAGGCCGAGGAATGAGGCGTGCATTGCCACCAAGTCCACGTCGCACGCGGCCAGCGTCGCGAGGAACATCTGCATCGGGTTGAGGTCGTCATCGCCGCCCATGTGGACGACCTTATTCTTGAACTCAACCCGTGAACGCGAGCCCCCGACCCAATTTGCGACCAGTGCAGGATTGCGATCTGCTTTCGTGAAGTCTTGCACGACCATATCTTTGAATCGCAGCATTTCGGTCACATTAACGCCGTTGAGTTCGATTTCTTCGTTCATGTCTGCTCCTTCAGCGAGTCGTGACGTGTGATGCCACTGCTGGCCCGCGGCACTGCGTTCATGAGCGGCCTAACGGCTTCGAGCTAAGCTGCCCGGCGGAAGTGGGCAACGGCCCCTGGACTCTAGGGCATGACGGCGGGCAAGACAAGCAGCCCCGAATGCCCAGCCCGCCGGGTCAGCTTCAGCGAGTTGTTCGGCGGCCAGAATACACAGGTGCTACCCAAGAAACGAGACTAGCTGTGCCGAGGTCGCGGAAGTGAAACGCAGACGGCCGTAGCGGCCATTCAGAGAGCAGACGTGGTCAGAGGTGTTCGGACGTCGTGCGGTCAAGGCGTCTGATCTCGGCGACGACATAATCGCTGTGAGGGCCAATGTGACCCTCGAGGTCGTCCCATCGTTCGGCTTGTTCGCCAACGTAGATCGCACGTGCACGAGCGAGAACCGGACGGTGTGTCTCGGGCAGCCGGTCGAGCGCCCAGTCTGCTGCGGCGCCCTTCGACCGAATGACGCCCGTCGCGACCGTGCTCCAGATGCGAGCGAGCGTCAGAATCACATTCCGTGTGTCGGACTCGATATCGCCTCGCAGCCTGTCGATGTCGCTTACCATCGCCCTGAGAAGGTCGTCGTTAGGCACGGGATCGAAGATCTCAGCGGGAGGCGGACCGAGAAGGGGCGAATTCGCCAGCATGACCATCGTGATCAGCGTAGCTAGATCAGGGTTCACGGTCGTCTGCCACGGCTCGACGTTGCCGCTCTCGAATTCACTCCGCAGCCAGTCTCCGTACTGGAAGTCGAAGCTCGCCGGATAGCGCCACGGCTTGACGTCGCGCTCGACCACGATCGTCAACTCGATGCGCCGCCACATCCCTTCCGGCGTCATCTGTCCCGACGCGGCGAGGAGACCACGGACGAGACGCTGCTTCTCCGTGCGCGTCGTCCGCCGCTTCGACACCACGAGCACGTCGAGGTCGCTCTCTGGTTGCAGGCCGCCGAGTACTGCCGACCCGAACAAGTAGGCGGCGACTGCATCCGAATCGAGTACGGAGCGGACGAGGCCCAAGGCACGATCAATCAGATGCTGGTCAGCGGCTTTGAGCACCTGAGAGCGACGCTCCTTCCAGCCACTCGCGCGGACCTGGAGTAATAGTGGTTCCCTAGCAAAGCTACCATGGGTGTTACCGTCGCGCGCACCTGCGTGCGGCGAGTCCCGGTGATGGCCGCCGAACGGCCTCGAGCTTAGCCGCTCGGCGGAAGCTGGCAACGCTAGACACACTGTAGCCCCCGCCGGCGACTAAGACAACCACCACGCCGACTCGGCGGGATGGGCATATCGACCTCTCGATAGCCCTCGCCGACGGGCAGCGGGTGCCAACCTCTACGCACGCCCGCCGAGTCGGCTTCAGCGAGTTGATTGCATGAAAGCGCTGCACCTCCCGCTACACTGGGATTGTCGAGATCCTAGTCAGTGCACAGGAGGTGCAACATGTTGCATTCAGATTATACGATCGGTTGTGATGCCCAC
>JBAZZY010000095.1 GCA_041658565.1 Actinomycetota bacterium
CTTCGCGGGAAGGACGTGCTGGTCGACGAATAACGCGCCACCTGCTAGCCATGTGATTGACGCTTCGTTTGCGCTTGGTGGTGCAGGGTGACGGCCATGACAGGGTCAGACCGGGCGTCGTATGCGGGTGGGTTTGCCGATCTCGACGATGAGGTCGGGCCGCTCTCATTGCCGCTGCAGGGGGAGTTCCCCGCGTGGCTCTCGGGGGCGCTGCTGCGCACCGGTCCTGCTAAGTTCAACGTCGGCAGCACCACGGTGAACCACTGGTTCGACGGCCTCGCCATGCTGCACCGGTTCAGCTTCGCCGACGGAGCGGTGAGCTACACCAACCGCTTCCTGCGTGCCGACAGCTATTGCGAGGCCGCGGTCAAGGGCTCGCTGGCGCGCGGCGAGTTCGCGACCGATCCGTGCCGAACGCTGTTCCAGCGCGTCGCCGCCGTTTTCTCTCCGCACCTCACCGACAACTGCAACGTCAATGTCGATGTGTTCGGCGGGCAGACCGTGGCGCTCACCGAGACGACGCTACCGGTGCGCTTCGACGCCGAAACGCTGCAGACGCTCGGCCACTATGCGGCGAGCGCCGAGGTCGGCGGGATGGTGTCGATCGCGCACCCGCACCATGACGCCGCGCGCGGCTGCCGTTTCAGCTACGTGGTCGCCTTTGGGCGGAAGTCACACTACCGGCTCTTCGCCATACCCGACGATGGCGCGCCCGAGCGCGTTGTCGCCGAGATGCCGGTCGACAAGCCGGCCTACATGCATTCGTTCGCGATGACCGAGCGCTATCTCGTGCTGACGGAATTTCCCCTCGTCGTCGATCCGCTGCGGCTGATGGTGGCGGCGGCGCCGTTCATCCGCAACTATCGTTGGGTGCCCGAGCGCGGTCTGCGGTTTCACGTGTTCGACAAGGACAGCGGCGCGCTCGTGGCTTCCAAGACGGCCGACGCGGCCTTCGCCTTCCATCACGTCAACGCCTACGAGGAAGGCTCCGATCTCATCATTGACGTCATCACCTATGACGACGCTGGCATCATCAACCAGCTCTATCTGTCACATTTGCGCGCCGGCGAAACCGTCAACGCCACCGGCCGCTTGACACGTTGCATCGTTCCGCTTGGTGACGAGGAGCCCATCGAAACCGTGCCGCTCGTTGACGAGATGATCGAGCTGCCGCGCATCGACTATGACCGCTGCGCCGGCCGGCCATATCGCTTCGTGTGGGGCGCGGGGCGAACGGCGGGTGGTGACTTCCTCGACAGCATCGTGCGCATCGACGTGGCCAGCCGCGCGGCGCGGACATGGTCCGCGGACGGCTGCTACCCCGGCGAGCCGGTGTTCGTTGCCCACCCGGGCGCTGCCGAGGAGGGCGAGGGCGTGCTTCTCTCGGTCGTCCTCGATGCGCGCCGCGGGGCCTCGTTCCTGCTCGTGCTCGATGCCCATTCGCTTGCCGAAATCGCCCGAGCCGAGTGTCCGCACCACATCCCCTTCAGCTTCCACGGCAACTTCTTCGCGACAGTGTAGGAGCTGCGACATCCGGGCACGTTCGACGTTGACACGAACACGTCCGGGGCAACGAATAGGTCTGGGTAGCCGACGTCCGGGGAGGCGGGCGGCAAGGGATCAGGGAGACATCGATGGGATCGCTACGACTGCTCGGATGCGGTGCGCTTGCACTTGGATTGGTCTGCGTGCCGGCGATGGCGCAGGAGGCCCAGCCGGAAGATCTCGTCAACGCGTTGAACGGGGTCTTCGGCGTCCACGCCAAAATGCGTGCGGCACACACGAAGGGTATTTGCGTCAAAGGTAACTTCACCCCAGCGGCCGAGGCTGCGGCATTGAGTAAGTCGCCCGTGTTCGCGGCCCCGGTGCCGCTCGTCGGTCGTTTTTCGCTCGGCGGCGGCAACCCGATGGCCTCCGACGCCCAGAAGGACAACGTGCGCGGCATCGCCATGCACTTCCAGCTCCCTGACGGCGGCACCTCCGATCTGCTGCTGATCTCGGCGCCCGTTTTTGTGGCGAAGAGCCCGGAAGAGTTCGTCGAGCTATTGAAGACCGTCGCCACGAAGGACCAAGACAAGATCGGCGCCTTCTTCGCGGCGCATCCGGGCTCGACGCGTCAGGGTGCCTGGCTCAAGGCGCGGCCGACGCCGGCGAGCTACGCCACCGCCGATTATTTCGGGGTGCATACGTTCACGCTGACCAACGCCAAGGGTGATCGCCAGCCGATCAAGTGGAAGGCGGAGCCGGCCGGTGGCTTTGTCGGCCTCTCCGACGCCGAGGCCGAGGGCAAAGGCAAGGACTTCTACGCGGGCGAGTTGAACGACCGCTTTGCCAAGGGGCCGGTGGACTACAACCTGTTCGCCGTCATCGGACAGCCCGGCGATCAGGACGACGATCCGACGTCCGAGTGGCCGGCCGACCGCAAGAGCGTGAAGATGGGCGTTATCTCAATCACCGGCCTGGAGCCGGCCGAATCCTGCGACGTCGGCATCTTCGATCCGAACAATCTGGCCGACGGCGTCGAGCCGTCGAAGAACGACAAAATCCTGCCCATGCGTTCGCAGGATTACGCCGTCTCGTTCGGCCGCCGCACGCAATAACGGAAGGCTACTTCGACCTTCTCCCTCCCCTTTGATGGGGAGGGAGTTCAAAGCG
>JBAZZY010000096.1 GCA_041658565.1 Actinomycetota bacterium
CAAGCTCTATCGCGTCGCCAACCTGACGCGTGATCGCCTCTCGCTCGAAGCCTGGCGCGTCTTGAGCCATTTCCGCCCCGGCGCCGACTGGCGCCGCGAGCTTGCCGCCGCCCCGCCGGAGGCGCTGCTCGACCTCATCGAGGACGGCCTCGGCTGGCTCGCCGCCTTCAACGGCCTCATGCACGAGAATATGACCCGCAACAAAGGCTGGGTGTTCCTCGATATGGGGCGCCGCGTCGAGCGCGCCGGCAACATGAGCGAAGCCATCCTGTGGCTGTTCGGGCATCCGCTCGGGCGCGATGAGGAAGCGGGACGGCTGTTCTTCCTGCTCGAGGTGGCCGACAGCTTCATCACGTACCGCTCGCGCTACCGCCTCGATCCGATGCTGCCGCTGGTGCTCGACCTGCTGCTGCTCGACGAGACCAACCCGCGCAGCCTCGCCTATCAGCTGGCCAGCATCTCGCAGCACCTCGCAGCACTGCCGCAGGCCAAGCAGGGCGTCAGCCTCACCGACGAGCGCCGCATCATTCTGTCGATGCTGACGGCGATCCGCCTCGCCGACGTCGAAGCGTTCGCCAAGGACAGCGCGCGCTCGGAGCTGCAGGCGGCGGTGCGCAACCAGCTGCGCCTGCTGCCGCAGCTCACCACGGCCATCGAGCGGCACTACTTCAACCTGCTCGAGGAACAGCCGCACCGCGTCCACACCCGCATCGAGCCGAAGCCATGATCTACGATGTGAGCCATCGCACCACTTACCGCTATTCGACGCCGGTGGCGCAGAGCCAGCACATCGTGCACATGTCGCCGCGCGCCATCGAACGCCAGCGGGTGAAGGGGCACGCGCTGCTCATCGAGCCGGCGCCCACCATCCGGACCGAGCGCGAGGACGTCTACGGCAATCGCGTCGTCATGTTCGATATCGAGCAGGAGCATAAAGAGCTCATCATCCACGCGCGCAGCACCATCGGCGTGACGGCGGCGCGCCCCGTCGACCTCGCCGCCAGCATGCCGTGGGAGGCGGTCGTCGCCGCCATCGCCGATCCCAAGCCCGGCATCGATCTGGAGGTGGCGCGCTATGCCTGCGCGTCCAAGCATACGCGCTCGACCGCCGAGATCGCCGCCTATGCACGGGGCTTCTTTCCCGCGGGACGGCCGGTGCTGCAGGGCACCTGGGACCTCATCGCCAACATCTACGACGAGTTCACGTTCGATGCGACGGCGACCGACATTTCAACCCCGGTGACGCAAGTGCTGCACCAGCGCCGCGGCGTGTGCCAGGACTTCTCGCACCTGGCGCTCGCCTGCCTGCGCGCCATGCGCCTGTCGGCCCGCTACGTCAGCGGCTACATCCTGACCAGCCCGCCACCGGGCGCGCCGCGCCGCGCCGGCGCCGACGCCTCGCATGCGTGGATCGCGGTGTGGTCGCCGGCGTACGGCTGGGTCGACTTCGATCCGACCAACCGGCTCATCCCGCGCGATGGGCACATCACCATCGCCTATGGCCGCGACTACGACGACGTGAGCCCCATCAGCGGCATCCTGCTGGGCGGCAACGATCACACGGTGCACGTCGGCGTCGACGTCGTGCCGGTGGGCTAACGCACTTTCACGGCACAACACCGCACCGCAGGTCTATCCGCTATGGCGAAAGGCGCCAGTAGCCGCCTTTGGTCGAGTTGACGGGCTCGATCTTGTCGGAGCGTGCGTCGGGCGGGTGGACGTCGCCCTCGATCAGCTTGCCCATATCCTTCACCAGGGTCTCGTTCTGCGCAAAGCCTGAGTGATTGAGCGCGAAGATATCGGTGCTGGCCGCGGTGACGTCGATGGTTTCGATGCCCGGCAGCACGATAGGCCCGGATGCCGGAACGTCACCGGCGCGATAGCTGCCCCAGAAGTTACGCGAGACAAGAAGGGCGCGATCGTTGGCCGAAGCGTACAGCGTCACACCGCGCGACAGCCCCTCGATGCTCTTCGCCATGTTGGCGAAGTTGTCGATATCGACGTCGGGGGCGGCGAGGATCAGCTGGCTGATGACGGCGTCGGACCCGGGCGATGCATTGAACTCCCGCAGCACGTTCAGCACGGCCTGGTTGCCCATGCTGTGGGCGATGATGCTGATCGACTTGGCGCCGGTTTCCTTGACCACCATGTCGAGGAATGCGCGCAAATGCGGCCGGGCTCCTTCGGCGCTTTCGCGGTCATAGGTGTAGCTCGTCACCGCGCCGCCGGACGGCCAGCTGTAGACGAACGGGACGCCGTCGAACTCCATGTCGTAGGCGATCTGCGCCGCCCGGTAGAGAGCGTTGTCGAACGGCGTGTTGTAGCCGTGCACAAAAACGGTCGCGTGGTCTTTGAAGCGCGTCGACGAGGCGAGGCGCTCGCGCACCAGCGACAGGAAGTCGGCCTTCGACAGTCGCTTCACCTGCTGCAGAGTGAAGTGCTTGGCCGGATCCTCGGTCTCCTCGTAGATCACAATGTCGAAATAGGGGATGTGCAACGCATAGGGACGCTCGACCTCGGGTATCTGGTGGGACTTGGGGATGGTGACCAACGCGCGCCCGAGATCGAGGCGGTGGCCGCGGTCCGAGCCGTAGGCGGCGCGCTTCTCGTTGGGCTCCTCGCCGCGGTCCGTG
>JBAZZY010000097.1 GCA_041658565.1 Actinomycetota bacterium
CTCACGTCGTTCCAGATGATCTCTTGGCCGGGCAGTTCGGCGCGTTCTTTCGACAAGTGGGCGTGGATCCAATTGACGATTTTGGCCCGATTGCTGGCGTTGACCACCAGTAGGAAGAACGGCTGGCCGTGGGAATTGTGGTAGTAGCCGACCAGCACGTCGTCGAGGATGCCGCCCGCGTCGTTCGTGACCAGGGAGTAGCGGATTTGGCCCAACTCCATGTCGGCCACGCGGCGGGTGAGCAGTTCGGCGAGGAAAACGGCCGCGCCGGGGCCCTCGAAGCGGAGCCGGCCCATGTGTGAAATGTCGGCGATGCCGACCGACGAGCGGATCGCCAGATGTTCTTGGATGATCGAGGTATATTGGACCGGCATGGCCCAACCGGCGAAGTCGACCATTCGTCCGCCGTACGCGACATGCCAACCAAACAGGGGGGTGTGTAAGAGCGGTGCATCCATGACCAACCTCCGTTGGGGAGACTCGTTTGACCACGTGGGCGGGAAACGGCCGCCGAGAGAAAGGTCATTTTAGCAGAGGCCGGAGCGGTGGCCAGTGGGGAGGTAGAGGCTTTAGAGAAACTTTCTGAACTCTGGGGCGAAAGGTCGGCGTCGCGAGCGATTGCCCCCATCGTGTAGGCATGAATAGGATTGTGCCTTAGCCACTCACGGATCGCATCGCGGATGTTGTCTAGCGCCTCCGCTTTCGTTGTTCCTTGCGAGTGACATCCTTTCAACGCCGGGCAACTTACCGAGACCCCTTCCTCGGAAAGTGTACCGCCAACCTAGGGCGGAATCAAGCGCGACGTTTGCCGCGATTGGCGGGGACGCCCTTTTGCTTCGGTTTTTCGAGCTTTTTCCTGCTCTTCGTGTCCTTCGTGGATTTCGCCCCCCTGCCCTTTTTGTGTTCCACCACACGGAAATCCAATTCGCGGCGTTCCATGTCGACTCGGGCTACAGCCACGCGCAACAAATCGCCGAGCCGATAGCTGTTGCCCTCGCGATGGCCGGCCAGCGTGTGGGTGGCGCGGTCGAAACGGTAGTAGTCGTCGCTGAGCGCCTCGACGCGGACCAGCCCTTCGGCCGGCAGTGCGAGACCTTGCACAAAGATGCCGTAGCTTTCCACACCGGTCACGACGGCATCCATCTCTTCGCCGATGCGCGTGCTGAGGAAGGCTAACAGCTTGATTTTGGTCAGATCGCGCTCGGCCGCCTCGGCCCGCTGCTCGCGGTCGGAACAGTGGCGGCCCTCGGCCACGAGTTCCTCGTAGTCGTTTCGCGGCTTCTTCTTCGTCAGAATGGCGTCGACCAACCGATGGATCGTCAGATCGGGATAGCGGCGTATCGGAGAGGTGAAATGGCAGTAGCACTCGCTGGCCAGCGCGTAGTGGCCTTGGTCCATCGGGCTGTAGATCGCCCGCTGCAACGAACGCAGCACGGCGAAGTGAACGGCGCGCTGTTCGGGCCGCCCCGTGGCCGTGGCCAGCAGGTTTTGTAGCTCAAAACGGCTTTGCAGGCTGCCCGTCTGGTAGCCCAATTCGGTCATAAACTCTTGAAGCACTTGGATTTTCTGCGGGCTGGGCGCCTGGTGGACGCGACGCAGAAAGTGCAGCCCATGATCGCGAAGCGTCTCGGCCACGGCCTCGTTCGCGGCGAGCATGAACTCTTCGATCATCTGGTGGCTTTCCGTGTTCTCGGCCACATGGGCCCCCGTCACGCGGCCCTGCTTGTCGAGATCGATCTTGACCTCGGGCATGCTCAATTCGAGAGCGCCGTTGGTCATCCGGCGTTTGCGGAGCGTCATGGCCAGCGTGTGCATGCGGCCGAGCAGATCGCAAACCTTTGCCCCAAGCTTCCGACTTCCGGATTCGCGATTTGCGAGAAATTCATCGACCTGTTCGTAGGTCAGACGCTTGCTGCTGCGGATGGCCGCCGAGTGCAGTTCGGTTGAAACGCGCAGGCCGTCGGCGGTGAATTCCATGACGGCCGTTTTCGTGTAGCGAACCTTGCCCGGCTGAAGACTCGCCAGACCGTTCGAGATCAGCTCCGGCAGCATCGGCAGGACGCGGTCGGGAAGATAAACGCTCGTGGCCCGTTCGAGCGCCTCGCGGTCGAGCGCCGTGCGGGGGCGCACAAAGTGCGACACGTCGGCGATGTGGACGCCGAGTCGCCAATGCCCGTTGTCGAGCCGATCGAGCGAGATGGCGTCGTCAAAATCGCGTGCGTCGACCGGATCGATCGTCACGATCGTTTCGCCGGTGAAGTCCGTCCGATTGCCGACCGCCTCGTCGAAGCTCTCGGCATGCAGCCGCGCCTCGTCGAGCGCGTCTTCGGCGAAATGGTTGGGCAGATTGAACTCGCGGATGATCGAGAGCGTGTCGACGCCCGGCGTTCCGCAAGCGCCGAGTACTTCGGTGATGACGCCTTCGCCATTGCGCATGGGCGATGGAAAGCGGACCATCTCGATCACAACTTTGTCGTCGATCCGAGCGCTTTTGGCGCCCGGATCGCCCACATAGACGGGCTGGGTGAACAGCCCGCCGTCGATTTGAACGTAGGCCGCGTCGCCCGACTCGGAGTACGTGCCGACGAATTGGTGCGTTTGCCGCTCA
>JBAZZY010000098.1 GCA_041658565.1 Actinomycetota bacterium
CACATCGTCGAGGCGCCTGCGGGCACACACGCCGGCGGCGTCGGGGAGCCGGGCCTGCCGCCGTTCGCACCCGCGCTCGCCAACGCCGTTTTTGCCGCGACGGGCAAGCGTCTGCGCAACATGCCGATGGGCGGGAAGGTGACTTGATATTTGCAAGATACTTGCAAGCTCCTTGCAGGATGACGGTTGCGGCCGTCGACCTGCAATGTGAGCGTTCATGGCTTCCACCCGCAAATGGGCGTCACGGATGACGCCCCTTTGCAATCGTCGGAACAGCTTTCGTAGCTCGTGGTGCTGCCCTGAACGACGATTTCCGTGGCGTTGCCGTTGATGAAGGTCAGGCGACCTCTGACATCGAACGCGCAGGTATTCTCGATCTTCATCGACCACGTGTGCGTCCGTCTGCCGTGGTGATTGAAAATATTGTAGCCGGGCCCGCCGAGCTGCAGGCACGTCGCGATTGCCGGGCTACTCACGCACTCCAGCGCTAGGGACGACTGCGCGAGCACGGTCAGCCAGAGAGTGCCGGTAAGCACAGGTCGAATACGCATCGCTCACTCCCAATGGATCACGGGCGCGCAACCGCAATGGCGGGACTTATCACTAAATTGCTCACGACGCCTGAGGCGGAAACCGCCCTGACGGCATAGGTGCGCGATCCGGATGGCGGCGCCGTGTCGATCCACATGGCCGACCGCAGGGGCACGGGGCTCAGAAGCTCGGCCGGCGCGCCCGGCTTCACGAGGTACACCTCGTAGGAATAGAAATATGCCTCGGTATTGGGACGCCAGCGAAGGATGACATTGCCGTCCTCGACGGCGACATCCGTCCATTGCGGATCTGCGGGCCCGTCGGGAATAAACGGCGTGATCCAGTAGGCGACGACTGCGTACGGGTCGATTGGCACGACGTCACGGAATTCGCCGCCCGCCAGGTCGACGCCGCTGGCGATCGGCGCGGCGACGCCGAGCTCCTGCGCCTTTCGGATCGCGCGCGCCTCCGCCGCACTCGGAAACGGCTCCCGGTGCGCTGCGCCTCCGGCCGCCGCATACGCGTTGGAGTGCTGCGCATCGATCCGAAAGCACGCGACGTTCACCTTCGGCCAGGGGATGTCGGCGATGGCGTAGTCGACTACGCGGGCGTGAGGCAGTTGCGCGCTGGTGCGGGGATAGATCGAGAATATCGCGCACACGTGGCTGTCGGCCACCGTGATGGAATGGAACAGGTCCGAGGCGGGATACACGCTCTCGGCGCCGCCGGCGCATGCGCCGTAGCGGTCGCCGGCCAGCCGCAACACCTCGTAGAAGTTGAAGATGGGCAGCTTGATGAGATCGCGTGCGGCGTCCGAGGCACGCGTGAAGAGCGCACGGCGCCCATCGAAGCTCGTTTGCACGAGCTGTTGATTGGCGTTGTCCGACATCGCCGAGAAGCGGACGCCGACGTTGGCGTAGCGAACCGTCAGCGTCTCATAGGCAATGAATAGCGCGCACATCCATGCCGCGAAGCGCTCGTCCATGCGTGCGAGATACGGAATGTTGAAGCCGACGCGCATGTCGGCCTCGTCGTTGATGATCTTCAGATTGGCGAAGCGTTTGCGGTTTATGCTAAGCGCGAGGTCAGCGGTCTCGACGACGGCGCTCACTGCCCGATCGAACTCGGGATCGCCGTTCGTCGTCCAGCTGCCCTTGGCATGCAGCGAGATGAAATCGCATTTCACATGCGGTTCGGCGTTGAGAAAGCCGAGAAACGCCGCCATGTCGCCCCCGCTCCCCGGCGCGTAAACGATCGCCGGCCCGCCGAGCCGGATGTTGTGGCCGGAGGCGATCACCGCTTCCGACGTGGCGCGGTAGAGATCGAAGTAGGTGGGATCGTAGGCGCTGCGCCAGAAGGGCCATCCGTTCGGCTCGTTCCAAACTTCGAAGTACCAATCGTACACGGCGGTCCCGAAGCGCGGGTCGGCAACAAGCTCATCCAGGAACGCCCGGATCAGCGTCTTCCAGGTGTCGAACGACGCCGGCGGCGTGGCCGCGTGGGCGGAGACGGCCCGCGGGAAGAAATTCAGCACGACGAACGGCGTCAGGCCCCGCGTCGTCAGCTCCTCGAGCGCGCTGAAGGTGGCGCGGAAATCCGGCGGCGTGGCGGCCTGCGGCCATACGGTGCCACCGGCGAGCGGATCGACATCGATCGTCTTTGCCGGCGTGCCGCTGTCGAGCGCGTGAAAGAAGCGGACGCCGCCGAAGGCCCGGGGCGAAGCGGCCATGTTGTCGAGCACGTGCTTGAGCGTGCCTTCCTTCAGCCAGCCAATGTCGTACTGGCCGACGAAGTTGAAGTCATCGACGTTCACCCGTGCTGCAGGCCCATCCTGCTTTACGGTATCGACGACGCGCACGCGAAGCGGAGTGGGCGCGCTACTTTCAGCGGCTGCCGGTGGATCGGCGCGCGCCAAGCTGACGCTCGACCGGCCGACGGCGGCCAGCGCGATCAACCAATTGCCGAAGCTGCGTCGCGTGACGTTTGCCATCTTCCTTCGCCGGGCGTCGCACAGTGTCTACACGCACGAATTTAATGAGTTGCACGCTACCCTGGCGGCGACGGAGG
>JBAZZY010000099.1 GCA_041658565.1 Actinomycetota bacterium
TAGCAGCATGACAACTGCACCGCGCAAAACACAGGGCAGGCCGAAGGTGGACGAACCGCGAGAGCGCGTCACCATCCGCCTGCGACCGTCCGAATACGACGCGTTCAAGCTCGCCGCCGACCGGCTGGGGATCCCGACGCAGACATGGATCCGCATGGTGTGCATCGAGGCATCGGATAAAAGCAACGCTAAAACGCGAGGTTACGAACAATCGACATGACGTGTGTTTTTAGTCTTGACGCTAGACACAGCAGGGGCCATATTACTTGTATGAAGACGACGATCAAGAGCGAGTGCGGCGGCTGCGGAAACGTCACAACGGCTCGAAGCGGTTATTGCCCCAAGTGCCAAGCCGAGCGTCGAACGCTTCGCGTGCTGGCCGACAAGTGCGAATGGGACGTTAGTTTCGATGGCAACCGCTGGGCCGTGAAAAATTCGTTTGGCTACATCATGGGGGACGGGGTCACGTCGCTCGAAGCACTTCGCCAAGCAGCAAAGGTCTGAAGGAGAACGAACATGAACGCGAACACGACGACCAAGGCGACCGAGACGAACCACGCGGGCAACGGTCGGCTGATGGCGATCGACCTGATCCACCACATGGCCCCCGAGATCGACATGCACGAGGACTCGATCGCGGCGTGCCGCTCGATGCTCGCCAAGCAGGGCTATTACCTCGCGCTCACCCCGAAGCTCCGCGCCGTCCGCGGTCGCGACCCCGAAGGCAACCCCACCGAGTCACTCTGAGGAGATCACGATGAACGCCAACCAAATCAGCGCACTCAAGACGATCAACATCGAAACCGTCCGCGTGAACGGGGACGTGGTCAGCAGCCTGTCCGATGCGGTCGTAGCTGTCTGCCATGTCGCGGACCACACCGAGTCCCATGGGATACGGTGCAGCGTGAGCCGCGCCGCCGTGGACGCCTGGGAGTCGTTGCCCGAGGATGATCGGCGCGAGTTGTGGGACCTCGGGTGCGCAGGCAGGCTCGATCACGCGCTAGAGCCCGACCCGCAGAACGTGGTGGCGATCCGATGACACGCGACGGGCAATTGTCGAGGCGCGAATGGGCTCTGCTGTGGATCGCAGAGGTGGTGGTGACGATCGGTGTCGTCTACACGATCGTCGACATGTGGAGGTAACCCACCCCCTTCCACCCGGCCCCAGAGCGCAAGCCTGGGGCTTCGGCCATTGAGGAGACCACGAAAATGAACACGAACCGCACCACCGAATCACCGATCCTGTACCGCCTCGTGTACGGCGAGCACGGCAACAAGCAGGGGCACGTGGACGAGTTGCCCGCTGGCACGACAGAGGAGCTTGCTCGCGGGTGCCTGTCCGATCAGGTGTCGAAATACGCGGGCGACGGCTGGGGACGCGTCGAGTGGACCAGCGCGGACCGTGAGGGATGGGAGAGGATCTGACCGCCCGCGGGCAAGGAGGATGGGATGCGAATCGAAGGCTTCGTGATTTGGTGGGAGGGTGACGGCGAGATCGGTCCGTGCGTGGTCGGCACGCTGGGAGACGCTTCATTTTTCACGCGTCGATCTCAGGCAGACGCGGATCTGCGCCATTGGATGGACAGCGGGAAGGGGCTGTTCGAGGCTCGCCCGGCAACGCTGGACGTGCCTTCGATGCCCACCCCACCGCGCGAGGTGGGTAGCCACCCCTCCCCGCCGCGTGTCAGCTACCCATGGGGATCCATTTTGAGCAGATCCGTCTACTCGCAGGTAGACGAAAAGCCGGCCCCGAAGGACCGGCATGTTGTCGGGCAGGGTTGCGATCAGTAGGGGTTATCGTGGGTCGCAGGGTTGAGACACATCTTCCCCGCCTTGACGATCCCTCGCAGCGGACGGCCGGCGCTCCACCGGATGTCGCTCGCGGGCTGCACGCTGATCAGGTTCTGACTTCGCCCACCACCCGCATGCTCTGCAAATCCCGTCAAACGGTTCGGAACCGACAGGCAAAATTCGACGTGGTCGTTGTTTGTGCCAGGCGTCCCGTACCACATGCCGTCGCCTGGCTGCAGGTCTTTCCATGTCGATGCGGGCTCGAGCGCGTCGAGCTCCCGCGCGGCCTGCAGCACCCAAGCCATCGCCATGCC
Source organism: Actinomycetota bacterium (assembly GCA_041658565.1). Lineage (NCBI taxonomy): Bacteria > Bacillati > Actinomycetota > Actinomycetota bacterium. The sequence goes on from JBAZZY010000099.1 coordinate 2,106, forward strand.
GACGACGTACTCGCAGATGATGAGCGCGTGATCACAACCCGCCAAGCAGAGGATCTCACGCATCGTGGTCGCGCAATTCGTCTTCATCGACGCGATGAGCTTGGCCCGTGCTTCCGGTTCGTTGCACAGGAACAACGCCGCGAGCTTCTCCGCATCATGCACCAACGACGCGCCATCCAACCCCCGCACGATCCGTGCGCAGTGCTCGCCCGCCGATTCGTCGGGTCGGCGGTGCCGCAGATCGTCCAGCCAGCCGGGGTACTCAACCAGACCCATTGTATGTTCCTTTCAGAATTTGTTTCCCGCCATGCCTCTCCTTGAGCCAGTCCCGATACGCCCGCTCGCCTCCCGGCAACGAATCGGGCAAAGGTTGCCTGATGTGCTCGTAGTGGTCGCGGCAGTGCTCGCGGAGGTGGTCGGAGAGGGAGTCGGTCATGGCCACGGGTTCTCTTTCGTCGGGGCGATGCGAGCCACAAGATCCATGTCCACGC
>JBAZZY010000100.1 GCA_041658565.1 Actinomycetota bacterium
AGAGAGCCTGGAACGAGGCGACAAGTTGATTCTCTGCTCGGTCGGCGCCGGCATGACTACCGCGGCCATTTCGGTCGAGTGGTAACAGTCCTAATACTTAATCAAGCTAACGGTCTTGTACTGGGCGATCCGATCGGCGCCCTTCAGATCGGCCAACTCAATCACAAACGCACATCCAACAACAACGCCGCCGGCCTTCTCGACGAGCCGGCAGCAGGCTTCGACCGTTCCGCCGGTGGCCAAGAGGTCGTCAACCACCAGAACCTTCGCGCCGGGCGTGATGGCGTCGGTGTGAATCTCGAGGGTGTCCTTGCCGTACTCCAAATCGTAGGAGAACGAGGCCGTGTCGAACGGAAGCTTGCCCGGCTTGCGGATCGGGACCAGTGCGGCGTTTAATTCGAGCGCGACGGGCGCGGCAAAGATGAACCCGCGAGCCTCGGCCGCCGCGACCACGTCGATCTTTTCGCGTCGGAAGGGATTGGCCAGATCGACCACTGCCCGGCGAAACGCCTCCGGCGCGGCCAGCAGCGGCGTGATGTCGCGGAAAAGAATCCCCGGCTTGGGGAAGTCGGGGATGTTGCGAATGTAGTCGGCTAGGTTCAGGTCGGAGGGGTTCGTGGACATGAGTGGGTAGTGGCTGATACGGGGTTGCCTTGTTGTGCCGAAGTGGCAGGCCGTAGTATACTTATCCGCAATGCCTTGGGGAATAGCCGGTGGTGAGGGCAACCGGGGCTCTGCGACGGATTCGTCTTCACGGCGTAGGTCAGGCTATGCCTGACTGAATCGCTATTGGACGTAACGCGAGGGCAACGGAGCGTCAGGCGAAGCCTGACCTACTTCTGCGAAGCGGCAAGCGGCTCTCGTTGTCTCCGGCAACAACTTACCGAACGACGCGCTAGCGCCGCAGGATGACATCTTCCAACGCAACAGGGCCGTTGAGACTGTCGGCCAGCTTGTTGAGCGCTTCGGTTTCGATCTGACGAACTCGCTCGCGAGTCAGACCGAGCGTTTCGCCGATCTCCTTCAGCGTACGCGGCTCGTTGTCGTCCAGCCCGAAACGCATACGCAGCACCGTGGCCTCGCGGGGATCCATCGTCTCCAACTGCTTCATCACATGCGCAAGGTTGTCGCTCTCGACCATCTCCTCGTCGGGCGCCCGCGCCCGCTCGTCCATCACCATCTCGCCCAACGACCAGCCGGCATCCGACTGATCGGTCTGCGGCGTGAGATTGTAGATGCGGATGGCCTTCTTAATGATGGGAAGCTTCTTGCGAGGCAGTCCGAGTACGCGGGCGATCTCCTCGGGCGTGGGCGTACGGCCCATCTCCTCGGTCAGCCGGCTGCTGGCGCGCCGCCACTTGGAAAGCAACTCGACCATGTAGGCCGGGATGCGGATCGTCTTGGCCGTGTTGATCAACGCCCGTTTGATCGATTGCTTGATCCAGTAGCTGGCGTAGGTGGAGAAACGGGTGCCAATGGCCGGATCGAAGCCCTCGACCGCGCGCAGCAGCCCAAGGTTGCCTTCCTCGATCAGGTCTTGCAGGCTCAACCCCTTGCCGGTGTAGCCGCGGGCGATGTTGACCACGAGACGCAGATTCGCCCGGACCATACGGTCGCGGGCTTGGATGTCGCCCAGCCCGATGGCGATGGCCAGTTCGTGCTCGTCGTTGGCCGAGAGCAAGGACGTTTCGTTGATCTCGCGGAGGTAGGTCTCCAACGGAGATTGCACGGAGGGCGATTGTCGGCGGCGTGTAGTCTTCGTCATCGCAGTCGATACCATCAGCGGGACAGTGGTAGAACAGTCAAACACAACTATCGACGCGGACTGCGGGGTTTCTGCAACTAAGAGAGGATGCGACGAACTGGGCCGAATGTAGCTGCCGTTCGGACAGTGCCGACAAAAACGACCCTACCGGAGATGAAGCGCAAAAAACAAGGTTCAAGGTCCAAGATTCAAGGCTCAAACCAATTCGTTTGAGCACTGAACCTTGTACCTTGAACCTTGTGCCTTAAAGCCTAAACAATTTCTCGCTAACTAGCAGGTTCTTCCGATTGTGCCGGCTGCTCCGGTTGTTCCGCGGCAACGGGCTCGACGGCAACGGTCTCAACGGCAACGGGCTCCGGACGCCTAAACAGCGGACCGCTGCTGTCGCCCACGCCGCCCTTGAGCTCGGCCGGCTCGGACGAGGCCGCCTTATCGGTGCGACCGCTCTCGGCTTCGGCTTCCTCGGCCCATTCAACCCGCTTGCGCGACAGACCAATTTTGCGTTCGTCGGCGTCGACCCGCAACACCTTGACCTCGATGATTTCGCCAACCTTGACGACGTCCTCGGGGTTTTCGACCTTGTGGTCGGCCAACTCGGAGATGTGCAGCAAGCCTTCCAGTCCGTTTTCGAGACCGACGAAGACGCCGAAGTTGGTGATCTTCGTGACCGGGCCCGTGACGAGTTGGCCGGGCTGGTACTTGCCCGGGATGTCGGTCGCCCAAGGATCGTCGGCCATTTGCTTCATGCCCAAGGCGATGCGGCGGCGATCCTGATCGACCGAAAGCACACGGCACTCGAGCTCCTGGGCCTTCTCG
>JBAZZY010000101.1 GCA_041658565.1 Actinomycetota bacterium
CCATCCACGCCTACGTTGGAGGGCCGGCGGGTTCGGGCGCGCCGGGATACGCACTCGGTCAGACCTCGGTCGCTCGACCCGATGTCGTTGGCGTCTACCCTTCGGCCGGGCCAAACACGGGCTTCGACTTCACATTCGACGCGCCATCCGGCTCGAACGAGGTCTACCTCTACGCGATCAACATCGGGCCAGGTGAGAACGTCCCTATCGGAACAAAGCATGTCGTCATCTCGGATCCGAACCCGATCGACGCGTTCGATTCGGCGCGCGACTTCTGCCGCCACGTCGATAGCGCTCCCACCGGTACCAACGGCGACGAGCTGCACTGCCTTGCGGCTTCGAGCAACTACCAGAACGCGAACCTTGCCGTCGGGCTGCCCGGTGGATTCAGCAGCCGTGCCCGAATGCAGAGCGCGGTGGGATCGAATGCGTTCACTGCGCTGGACACGATCCCTCCGGTGGTTGTTCCTCTGGCCGACCGCGCACCCAACACCCACGGTTGGTACAACGCAGACGTCACGATCCACTGGCAGGTGGCTGATCCGGCGCCGAGTTCGGGGACGCCCTCGACGCCACCGGACACATTGGCGTCGATCGAAGGCATCGGCGTTGTCTACACCTCCGAGCCGAGCTGTGATCCGGTGAGCAACTGCGCAACCGGATCCGCTGCGTTGTCGATCGACAAGACCGCCCCGACGATCACCGGACAGATCACTTCCGAGCCGAACGAGCACGGGTGGTACGCGGGTCCGGTCACGATCCGGTGGACCTGTGACGACGCGCTGTCGGGGGTTGCGGCTTGCCCGACGGATTCGACTCTTTCGACATCGGGCGCGGAGCAGTCGGTGAGCGCGAGCGTGAGCGACGTTGCGGGCAACGTGGCGACGAGCGTTGTGGAGGGAATCAACATCGACACAGCACCGCCGTCAGTTGAGATTACGACGGCCGACGGCGCGACTCTGGTCGGCAACTCGGCGCTTCGCATCAGCGACCTCGAGGGCACCGCCGTCGACGATCTTTCGGGTGTGGTGCGGGTCGTTGTTGTCTACACGCCCGCAACAGGCTTGCCCGCCACAGAGGTCGATGCCGATCTCACATGTGACTCGACGGGCTCTTGCACGTGGAAGGCACCGCCTCCACTTGTTCCCGGTCCGTATCGGGTCGAGGTCAAAGCTGAGGACCGCGCAGGCAACCAGAGTTCGAAGGGCTCCCGAGAGGTTGTGGTCGTGTGATCGGTCGCGGTCAGGCGGTGCCATGTTCGCGTCCGGTCCGGTCTCGGATGCGCGAGATGCCATTGGCTCTGCTCCTTGTCGCAGTTGTCTTCGCGCCCATCGGCAGCGCTCGTGCGGCTTCAACTCTTCGCCTTCCCTTCCCGGGCGGCGAGACCTGGATCATCTGCCAGGGTTACGGTGGCTTCGCCGATGGTTCGGGTACGCACTCCACAGCTTCGCAGTACTTTGCCGTTGATATCGTTCGCGGTACGAGTTGCTGGGGATCCTCTCAAGGTGAAACCGTCACCGCGCCAGTTACCGGCAGGGTTTCCTTCATCGACTTTGATTTCTTCTGCATCAACTACGGCCGCGACGACGGCGCGACCGGCAGCATCGGCATTGCCCACGTTGAGCCTCCATCTGGCTTCGGCGTTGGAACTCTCGTTTCAGCCGGCGACGTCGTAGGGGTGGTCAAGCAACCCGGCACTCCATCGCACCCGGTCGGCCGGAATCCCGGACCATCACACATCCATCTTCAAGTTCATGGCGGAGGGGGCTGTGCGAGCGCTGGCAACCCGATTCCTTTCGCAGACTCGCGCGGAACGCGCTTCAGCGATGGCCCGGACCTACCTGGCGACGGTAGCCACGGACAGTGGATTGGCACAACTCTCACCAGCGGCGGAGATGGCGATCGCGACGGCGACGGCGTGCCCGACAGTTCTGATCGGTGTCCGGACCAGGCGGGTCCTGCATCAAACGGTGGTTGTCCAGTCGACTCGGAAATGGCTGCCTACGGTCGCTCGGACTTCAATGGCGACGGCAGGCGCGATCTTCTCATCGTCACGCCCCGTGGCGATTCGGGGCTGAACTTCCAAGTGGCGCTGTCCAGCGGATCGGGGTTCTCTGATTGGGTCGCGTGGGCGAACACCGGCTCCAACTACACGCTCGATCAGGTGAAGCTGTTCGCAGGAGACTTCAACCACGACGGGTTCAGTGACATCGGCATCGTTACCCCGCGAGGGGATTCCGGGCTGAACTTCCAAGTGGCGCTGTCCAACGGATCGGGGTTCTCGGATTGGGCCGTGTGGTACGACACCGGCACGGACCACACGCTCGATCAGATCAGACTGTTCGCAGGAGACTTCAACCACGACAGGCTCAGCGACATCGGGCTTGTGACGCCACGCGGTGCGAGCGGTTTGAACTTCGTACCGCTTCTGTCGACGGGGACGAGCTTTACGCATGGCGGCGTGTGGGCGAACACCGGCTCCAACTACACGCTCGATCAGGTGAAGCTGTTCGCAGGAGACTTCAACCACGACGGGTTCAGTGACATCGGCATCGTTACCCCGCGAGGGGATTCCGGGCT
>JBAZZY010000102.1 GCA_041658565.1 Actinomycetota bacterium
GCGCAGGAAGCTCTCGGCGTCGACGGTGGGTATCAGCACGCCCGTCAGCGAGAAACCGCGGCGCGCCTCGCTCTGCATGAACTCGACGAGCGAGCGGTTCGCCGCCGACGCGCTGGTGTCGTGCATCTGCTGCACGATCGCGTCCCAGGTGCCGTCGTACGCGCGCCCATCGCCGAAGACCACGCGGTGTGACTCGTTGGCCGCGCGGTCGTCGGTCAGCCGGCCCAGCAACGAGCCGAACAGCTCCAGCTGGTCGCGCACCTCGCGTTCGCTCTGCTCGTTGAAGCGCGTCTCGAGCTCCGTGAGCAGTTCGTCGGTGGCGTCGGGAGCGGACGCCAGCTCGGCCAGGCGCGCCTCCCACGCCTCGAGGGATGGGTCGCCGTCGGCGAGTCGCAGGTGCGACTTGCGCAGTTCGATCAGTCGCCAGATGCCCAGTTCGTCCCAATGGTCGTCCGGCTCGGTCTGGTCGAGCTGGTAGAGCGCGGCCGCATAGTCACCGCGATCATAGAGCAGGTTGCCCAGGTAGATGCGCGCCTCGGCAAAACCGGCGTCGATCTTCAGGGCGCGCCGCAGCGTGTCCATCGCATCAGAGTCGCGGCCCAGCCGATGCTCGGCGTACCCGACCAGCGCCACGGCCTCGGCGTTGTCGGGCGCCTGGCGCACCGCCACCTCGAAGTACTCGATCGCCTCTTCCATCTCGTTCTCGCGAAAGAGGGCGCGCCCCACCTGCAGCATCAGCTCGATGTCATCGTCGTATCCGAGCGCGCGTATGCGGGCGAAGGTCTTCTTGGCCGCGTCCACCTGCCCGAACCTGAGCAGCGTCTCGCCAAGCCCGGCGAGGCCGTCCTCGTGTTCGTGATCGAGCACCAGCGCCTCCTCGAAACTGCTCCGCGCCCAGGCGAATTCGTCGCGCGCCAGGCGGGCATAGCCGACGCCGACGTGCAGGGCGACGGCGTTGGGGTACAGCGCCAGCCCCTCGCGCAGGATGGCGAGCGCCTCGTCGAAATTGCCCTCGTCGTACTGCTGGTGCGCGCGTTCGTCGTACTCTTCGGAACTCAGGAACGCAGACGACATCGTTCGACTGACCTCCTGCGCCGTGTGAGGGTTGACTGCAAGCTAAACCTGCGCGAACGGTGGATTCAACGGGGGTCGCGGCCGAATGTTCCTATGGCGCCTCCCGGCAGGCGACGGCAATGCGGGCAGCGAGCGCGGCATTCGACTCGAGGAGCGCGAGATTGGCCTGCAAGGATGCGCCCGCCGTCTCGCGATCGACGGCGGCCAGCAGGAACGGCGTGATGGCGGCCCCGACGACGCCCGCGGACCGGGCGTCGGCGAGGGCACGATGAACCGCCGCGTCGACCACTGCGGCATCGAGCGCCGTTGCAGCCGGCGGCGGCTGCACGACCAGCAGTGCGCCGGGACGGGCAAGCCGACGGTTCGCGCGAAAGACCCGCGCGATCTCGGCAGGATCGTCGGTGGACGCGGCGAGTCGCAGGCCCGTGCCGCGGGCCAGGAAGCCGGGAAACTCGTCGGTGCCGAACCCGATGACGGCGACTCCGTAGCTCTCGAGTCGTTCGAGCGTGGCCGGGAGGTCGAGGATGGACTTGGCGCCGGCGCAGATCGTGATGACCGGCGAGCGTCCGAGTTCGAAGAGGTCGGCCGACTCGTCGAACGCCGGCTCGCGATGCACCCCGCCGATTCCCCCGGTGGCGAAGACCTCGAGCCCGGCCGCGGTGCAAAGCGCCAGGGTGGCCGCCACGGTCGTGGCGCCGTCCAGTCCGCGCGCCACCGCCCATCCCAGGTCGCGCGCCGACACCTTGGGGACACCGTCGCGTCGAAGAAACCGTTCGAGGTCGTCGCCGTCGAGACCGATGGTCGGTTCACCGCGCACCACTGCGACGACCGCCGGCGTGGCGCCGTGCGCCGCAACCGCGGCGCGCATCCGACGGTCGGCCTCCCGGTTCGCGGGAATCGGCAGCCCCTGGGCAAGTACGGAGCTCTCGAAGGCGACTACGGCACCATCGCGGCGTGCGGCGGCGATGGCTGGGGACCAACGAACTGCGCGCGGGATGTCGTCCACACCGCAAGCATACACCGCCGTGCGCACCCTGACAATTGCCTGGCCATTTCCCCCGTGCGGGGGCAAACACCTGCGGCTATCTTAGGCTTCAATGAGCACCGCTGAGGGCGGCCCCGCGCTGGGTCGCGACGATCAGTTCTTCCGCAAGCTGGTGGAGGCGTCGCAGGACTTCATCGTGGTCATCGACCACGAGGGAAAGGTGACGTACGTGTCGCCGTCGATGCAGCGCGTCCTGCGCTTCGAGCCGGCACAGATCTACGGCCACTCGGCGTTCGAGTTCATCCACCCGGAAGACCATGAGACCGCCCAGCGTGCGCTGGCCGACGAGCTCGCCGGCACCCAGCCCGCGTGGTACATCGACGTGCGACTGCTCACCGCCGAGGGGGAGTGGATTCCCGTCGAGGTCAAGGGATGGCTCGACCGCTCCGGTGAGTCGCCGCGCGTCATCGTGCACGCGCGCGACCTGCGCTGGCGCAAGACGATGGAGC
>JBAZZY010000103.1 GCA_041658565.1 Actinomycetota bacterium
GACGACAACTTCATTACGAAACAAAGTGGTGCATAACGAATAGCGTTTATCCGCCGCCCCACAAACGTTGAATCCTGCCGTGGCGGCGATGGCGGCGGATAAACCTCGTTGGACTGAACCGCCGGGTAGGCGGTAGTTATTGGGATTTTAAGCGAGCGCGGGCGGGAGTCAATCGTTTGGTAGGACGATGATGGCACCCGAGGAGGTGGACGCAGGTGTTTGCGAGGCTAAACATCGGTAGCGAAGCCCAGGAACAAGCGCGCGCGAACGCCCGTATCGCGCGAACCATGCCAAAGGGACGAGCGCTCCCCTGGCGCGGGCCGGCGCTATCAGCACGGAGGAAGAATGGGGAGTGCATCGGGTCTGTCACGGCGGTCCGCGCAGATGCAATAAAGGCAGCGGCACAGCCGCGATGGTTGCTGTGGTCACGAACTGACCTTTGCCACAGTGCGGGCAGCACATGCGCTGATGCTGGTCGATGCGGCGCATGAAGGCTTCGACCGACTCCACCACGGCCGGATCTGGCGCGGGCGCATCCAGTGCCGCGCGCGCGGCTGCGAGGCGCGCCGCCTTGTGCGCCGGACCGATCAGCCCGTAGTGACGAATGCGCTTGAAGCCCTTGGGCAGCACGTGCAACAAGAAGCGCTCGATGAAGGTCTGTGCCGGCACACTGAGCGTGCGCCTGCGGTTACCGTGTGCCGAATCGCGCACGCGCACACTTACCGTGTCTGCGCCGATGTTGATGATGCGCTCGTTGGAGATCGCCACCCGATGCGTATAACGGCCCAGATAGTCGAGCACCTGCGCTGGACCGCCCAGCGGCTCTTTAGCATAGACCACCCAGTCATGCTGATGCACTCGGGCGAGCAAATCGCCCCAGGCATGCTCGGCGAGTTGCGCCTCATGGAGTTTCCCGTCTTGGCGCGCAGCCTTCAGCGCGGCGACGAACTTGCCGCGAAAGACTTTGGAGAGCGCCTTGACCGGAAATAGAAACCCGGGCTTGGCCGCGACCCACCGGCCCTCGATGCCCAGTGCCCCGCCGGCCATCAGCGCATGCGCATGTACATGGCGCGCGAGGTCCTGCTTCCACGTATGCAGCACGAGCGAGAAGGCGGGCGTGCCGCCGAGCCAGCGCGGGTTGGCCGCAAACTCGGTGAGCGTCGCCGAGACTGCGCCGAAGAGCATCTCGTAGAGCACCCGTGGACACTGCCCGATGAGTCCATTCAGATCGTGCGGCAGGGTGAATACCAGGTGGAAGTAGGGCACCGGCAACACCTCGCGCCGCCGCGCCGCAAGCCAGGCTTCCTTCGCTCGCGTCTGGCACTGTGGGCAATGGCGATTGCGGCAGGAGAAATAGACACGGCGCGTCGTGCCGCAGCTATCGCAAACGTCCACATGGCCACCCAGGGCGGCGGTTCGGCACGCGAGGATAGCGCGCCAGACCTTCGCCTTGGCAAACGACAAGGGATGGGCCGCGAGATAAGCCGGGCCGTGACGGCGCAGCACCTCGGCCAGGCCCACCCTGGGGGCGTTGCTACCCATGTCGATGCGCTCAGCGCGTCGGCGGGTCGAGCAGTTCCAGAGGAGACGTGGTGCCGGTCAGATGGCTGCGCGCCAGATGCACATAGCGCATCGTCGTGCCGATGTGGCCGTGGCCCAAGAGTCGCTGGACAGTCGGCAGGTCCACGCCGGCCTCGATCAGATGAGTGGCGAACGCGTGGCGCAAGCTATGAATGCCACCTTCAGGCGCGATGCCGACGGCGTCGCGCGCGGCGCAGTAGATCCGCTGCGCCGTTTTGACTTCGATCGGCGCGGTGCCCGAACGGTTGGGAAACAGCCATTGGCGCGGCCGCTGATCGCGCCAGTAGCGGCGCAGCGTGTCGAGCAGGCGCGGCGAGAGCAGCGTGTAGCGATCCTGGCCGCCTTTGCCTTGGCGCACCTTGAGGCACATGCGGTCAGGTGCGCTCTCGATGTCGGCGAGTTGCAAGGCGCACACCTCTGAGACGCGCAGTCCCGCTGCATAGGTAGCAGTGAGCAGCGTGCGCCCACGCAGCGTTGTAGCAGCGTCGATCAGGCGTGTGACTTGCGTGCGCGAGAGAATCTGCGGCAGTCGTTTGGGTACTCTGGCCATGGGAATGTCCAGGCGCACCTCGGGTTGGTGCAGCACCGCGCCGAACAGGAAGCGAAAAGCACAGGAAGCCTGATTGACGCTGGCATACGCGAGCTTGCGCTCAGTGATCAGGTGCAGCAGATAGGCTTGGATTCGTGGCCCATCGAGTACGTCCGGTGGCTGTCGGTAGTGCTTCGCCAGAGCTCGTACGCAGGCCAGGTACGACTCGCGTGTGCGAGCCGAAAACCCACGCAACACCATTGCCTCGTCCATCCGATTGCGCAACTCAGTCATGTCGCTCTCCTCGTCAAGTTCGGGAACATTCCCGTAGGAGAGAGTAGGACAGCTGAGCGCCGCGCTTGAGGACGCGGCAGTGATGACAGAGGACTTCTGAAAACAACAACGCGGCGGTAGATCCCTCTACCACCGCGTCAGCGGTTTAGTTCAACAACATT
>JBAZZY010000104.1 GCA_041658565.1 Actinomycetota bacterium
TTTCCGCTCATTTCCTGAACCGCACGATCGCGATCTCGTTGAGCCCGGTCGCGGCCGCCGCGCTCGCCGCGGACCTGCAGAATGTGAAGACGGGCATCGCGACGAACAACATGGACCTCGTCCGGCAGGGTCTCGTCCGGACCGGACCTGAGATCCAGGCCCTCGTCAACTCACTCGTGGCAGCGTACCAACAGATCATCGGACAGGCGGGTGTTGCGCGTGCCCCGGTCGCTCCGGCGGGGTTCCGCATCGCGCCGGGGGCATCGGCCCCAATGACGGGCATCCAAGTTGACAGGGGGGTGCACTTCTAATGGTGTCACTTCAACTCGTAGGAGAGGAAAACGGGATCTTTGCGACCGAGTTCCAGAGCCTTGTGGAGTCGTTCTTCGTGGAGCGCGAGTTCGCCGCGATATTCCTTCGGAACCGTGACTTTCTGATGGAGGTGGCGGCGAAGGCGAAGGCCGAGTTCCAGGAGACGTTCTGGGGCGTGCTCGCGCAGAGCGGCTTCGGTTGGGGGCTCATCCGGCCCGAGCACGTACGGCATCTGACGACGGACGCGGACACGGTCAACATCGACTGGGTCCGGACCGTCGCGGCCGTCGGCTTCACGGACTGGATCGGAAGTGCCGCGACGAAGAACCAGATCAACCGGGACGCGTACCTCGCGATCATCGGCATCGGCAACTTCGATGCCTCACCGAAGTCCGTCGCGACTCGCTGGAACGTCGAGGGAACGACGCACCCGGTGTGGGACTACGAGTGGTCCGTGAAGAACGGCCTCAAGCTGTGGTCCCTCCCGAGGCCGCAGTCGGTCAGCCCGCGGCGAAGCATCCACTTCAGGTTGAAGGCGATCGCGACAGGCCGAGACGAGCCCTTCCTCGTTGGAATGACGTTCGCGCGATCGAACTACCTGCAGCAGGAAGCTCCTGACATCGAATCCCCGTAGGGGGTGGTGGAAATTCCCGTAGTCGCCCTCGCTGGTCCGTACACGGTGGTCGTCATCGAGGGAATCCGCCTCCCCGTGTACGTCGTGGGCGGGGTGAACATTTCCGCTGGCGAACTCCGGTTCGTCGACCACGCGACCGTGTACCCGGGTCGGGCGTCTGGTGCGCCGGGACTCGCGGTGTCCGGCATGCCGTACGACTACATGGTCGGGTCCGGCAGCGGCAACATCGCCACGGTCCTGATTGGCCGCGTCGGGTCGGGCGAGCTGGTCGCGGGTGTGGCGACGAGCAACTTCCCACTCACGGCGGTCTTCTACGGCCGCTAAGCCCATCAGCAGTCCCTACAAACGGCGGGCGATGCCGAACACATCGCTCGCCAACACTTTTAATAGCAATGCTACGATTCGCCGTCGATGGTGAAGCCGGCCTGGGAAATCCAATTCGGGCCGCGATTCTTCATCGCAGTACCGACGAAGGGCCTCGTTGAGCCCGCGTGGGCCGTGGCATTCGCCAGGCTTCTCCGAAGCGTGCCGCCACAGCATGTCATCGCCTTTGACAGTTCACCCGCCGTGGACATGGCGAGGAACAACCTCGTTGAACAGTTCCTCGGTCAGCCGACGTGCGAGTGGATCCTCTGGCTGGATACGGACACCGTTCCCCCGGAGGACGCCATCCCGAAGATGATGTCCAAGAATCTCCCGATCGTGAGCGGCCTCTATCGTTCCAGGAACGTTGCATTCGCGACGCAGGAGGTCTGGCCGGTCGTCGCGGGTCGGTTCGCGAGAACGATGATCGACGGTCGGGACAGCCTGAGTGTGCAGCTCGTTACCGGACCATGGAAACCAGGGGAGATCATCCCGGTGGACGCGGTCGGATTGGGGTGTTGTCTCATCCACAGGCGCGTGTTCGAGGCGATTCCACCCCCATGGTTCGACTTCACCCTGCGCTATCGCTCCTTCGGAAAGACCCATCAGGAAGAGGACTGGATTAGTGAGGACTGGTACTTCTTCAAGAAGGTGAAGGAGCATGGCTTCCCTGTTTTCCTCGATACGACGATCGAGTGCAACCATCTCACGAGCGTCAGCATCACGGGAACGGGCCGCATCGAAAGTCAGGTGTTCAAATGAGTTTCATAGGTGCATCGAGCGGCGAAGGGAAGATGGCAGAGCGGTTCGTCTGCAAGACGTGTGGCTGGAAACCTTGGGAGCCTCCTCTTCCTCAATCCCGATTCATCATGGAGTTCTCACTCGACTATCTGAGCCACGTTCTTGAAGACCACGTTATTCCGCTTCTCAGGAAACTGGTGGACACCGATGAAAATCTTACTGAATAGCACGTGCGTATTCCAGCTTCCTCCGCCTGGATACGCGGGGACGGAGTGGATCGTCTACGACCTCGCGGTGTACCTGCAGAAGTTCGGGCACCAGGTGAGTGTCGCCTGCCCGAAGGGCTCGGTGCTCCCAGAGGGCATCGAGCACATCCCGACGTCGGACCCGACGTGGGATGCGAATGCGGAAATCATGGTCTCGTGGCCGATTATCCTCCCGCGGATTTGGCGAACGGATCAGGGTGTGGAGACGATCGGCTTCGATATCGT
>JBAZZY010000105.1 GCA_041658565.1 Actinomycetota bacterium
GTTCGCAAGAGCACCAAGCGCCGGCCTGCCCCTGAGCAGGACAAGATGATCGTCGAAGCCCTGCGCGGCGTCGGGCGTCCGGTCAGCGCCTACGAGCTGATCGAAGAGCTGCGCCACAAGGCGAGCCTTGCGCCGCAGACCGTGTATCGCTCGCTCGACCGCCTCATCGCCGAGGGGCAGGCGCACCGCTTGGAGTCGCTCAACGCCTTCGTCGCGTGTTGCCACCCGAGCCACGAGGGTGTGGCCGTGTTCGCCATCTGCAACGACTGCGGTACGGTCAACGAGTTCGACGAGCCGGCGGCGGTCGAGCGCCTTGCCGCGTGGGCGCGCAAGGCGAAGTTCGCCGTCGAGAGAATGACGCTCGAGCTGCGCGGGCGCTGCCGCGACTGCACCGCGCGCGCGCCACGCTGAATGCGATGTTGATGCAGTTGTGCTTTCGCTCGCACCACTGATCCGATGAGCACCCGCCGCATGTAGCGTGGCGCGCCGAGCACATTCCATCAGCCAATTCCTCTCAGCGCGTGATTCACGTGGCGGCGCGCAGTTTTGTGCGTTGACGACGGTTAATAAACGGATATTATAACATCCGTAAAGCGTATTCGGGGGCGTACCAGTGAGAGTTTGCGTAGGCGTATGCGTCGCTGCGGCGGCGTTGGGTTTGAGCGTGCGGGTCCAAGCGCAGTCGGCGCCGGCCGCCGAGGGCACCGTCGAGCTGCCGGCGGTCACGGTCACCACGGCAAGTCCGGTGGCGAAGCCCGCCAAGAAGAAGGCGAAGCGCGCCAGCCCGTCGTCGTCGGCGCCACCTTCAGATGACACCGCCGCCGCTGCATCAGCATCAACCGAACTGCAGCCGCTGCCCGGCGCCATCGTCGACGATCAGGCTTTCGTGGCGGTCACCGTCGTCACGCAGCGCGAGCTGGAAGCCAACGGCGGCGCCACCATCACCGATACGCTGCAGCTGAGGCCCGGCATCTCCGGCACCAACTTTGCGCCCGGTGCCAACCGGCCGATCATCCGCGGCCTCGACAGCTACCGCGTGCGCACGCAGGAGAACGGCATCGGCACGCACGATGTGTCGGCCATCTCCGAGGACCACGCCATTCCCGTCGATCCGCTCGCCGCCGACCGCGTCGAGGTCGTGCGCGGTCCGGCGACGCTGCGCTACGGCAGCCAGGCCATCGGCGGTGTCGTCGCGGTGGAGAACGAGCGCATTCCGACATTCATACCCGGCGGCGGCTTTACCGGCCGCATCATCGGCGGCTATTCATCCGTCGATAGCGGCGCCGACGGCGCCATCAGCGCCACGGCCGGGTCAGGCGGCTTCGCCATCCATGCCGATGCGTTCAGGCGCGATGCCGACGACTACCAGTCGCCGCGCGGCACGGTGCTCAACAGCTTCGTGGAGAGCGAAGGCGCCTCGGTCGGTGCCTCGCTGATCGGCCCCGACGGCTTCCTCGGCGTCTCCTACACGCGCTTTGCCAGTCTCTACGGTATTCCCGGCGAGGAAGCGGAGGAGGGCGTCGTCCCGCGCATCGATATGGAGCAGGACAAGGTGCAGGCGAAGGGCGAGTGGCGCGTGCGCGATTCCGGCATCGAGGCCATCCGCTTCTGGTTCGGCGCGTCTGACTATGGCCACGACGAACTCGCCGTTCACGATCCTGACAACGCGCCCGGCGTCTTTGAGCTCGGATCGCAGTTCTCCAATCGCGAGCAGGAAGCCCGTGTCGAGATCCAGCATCAGCCGCTGATTACGGGCCTCGGCGAGCTGACGGGCGCGGTCGGCGTCCACGTCGACAACCGCAGGACGCGCGGACAGAGCTTCGAGGGGGATTCGCTGCTCGAGCCGGCGCACACGCAAAGCGTTGCCGCCTTCTGGTTCGAGGAGCTGGCCCTGACCAAGGCGCTGCGCGTGCAGACGGCGGCACGCATCGAGCGGACGACGGTCGACGGTCAGGGCTGGTCGGATGTCACCGATCCGGACGCGCCGGTCGTATTTGCGGGCGAGCGCGCGTTCGTGCCCGTCAGCGGTGGTCTCGGCCTGCTGTATGCGCTGCCCTTGGGTGTCGAGGCGCGCCTCAACGGGCAATATGTCGAGCGGGCCCCCGATGCCGCCGAGCTGTTCTCCAAGGGCATGCACGAGGCCACCGGGACGTTCGAGATAGGCAACCCGTTCCTCAACGAGGAGAAGGCCTCGACCGCCGAGATCGGCTTGAAGAAGGCGACGGGACCGCTGCGCTTCGACGCGTCCGCCTACTACACCCACTATCAGGGCTTCATCTATCGCCAGCTCACCGGCGTCACCTGCGGCACGTTTCTCGTCGACTGCGACCTGCCGGTTCCGCCCGATGAGTCGTTCGCTCAGGTCGTGTTCCAGCAGCGCAACGCGACATTCTACGGCGCCGAGCTGGCCGCACAGTATGACGTGGCGTCGATCTGGAACGGCGTATGGGGCGTCGACGCACAGTACGACTTCGTGCGCGCCCGGTTCGAGGATGGCGAGAACGTGCCGCGCATCCCGCCGCACCGGCTCGGCGGCGGC
>JBAZZY010000106.1 GCA_041658565.1 Actinomycetota bacterium
GTCGCGCAAGATCGCTGATTCACTCATCCCCGAGGCGAGATAGCCCAACACGTCGGACACCGTGATCCGCAGCCCGCGAACGCAGGGCTTTCCCCCGCGCTTCCCGGGCTGGATCGTGATCCGATCGCGGTAGTTCACGGTAGTCCGTGGCGCGGTATCCGCGAAGCGGACAAGTTCCACATTCCCCTTTCAAACCGTGGGGTTGCTCGGCGATGCAAATGGTCGCCGCTGCCCGACAGATGTGGTCGATAATGCTTGCGCTCCCGTCTCCGGTCTCTTGACGCGCCCGGATCGCGCACGTCCGGAGCAGCCGTCGAGCCACGGGCCGACAGGTGGAGCACGCGGTCCTGCGGACGTCTCATCCCTGCGCCGAGAAGATAGCTATCCAGAGGACCAGCTGGAGAATCATAAGGATGACGGCGGCCACCTTGTTTCCGACCCACCAGGTCTTGAGCTGGCCTTTCTCGTCGAAGGCCTTGTAGTAGACGTCGCCAGTGAGGACGATGACGCAGACGGCCCACAGGAGCGGCGCGAACAAGAAGGCCCCAACAACGGCCATGGCGCTCACTGGCCCGCTGCGGCGGTACCACGGGACGTTCTCGTATGAGGCGTACTTGCCGGGCGCGGATGGCGGCATCTGCCGGACACCACACTTAGGACAAAGCTCTGCGCGGATCTTGATGATCTCGCCACACGACTCGCAGAACTTCTCATCGGCCGCCTTAGTCCTGGCCTGTTCCACTGGTCTACTCCTTTGCCCTGGGAGCGGGGCTACATCCGCCTGAACTCCCCCGCGTGCGGACCGCGACAAGCCCGCCCAGACAGGATAGCGCGGCAACCGACATTTCGGGCGCGCGTCAGCAGATTCGCTCAATGTGGCGAATGGTCACGGGAAACCCCGACAGTTATGGCAGGTAGAACTCGCCCCACCACCCGCCGAATTCTAGGCTCAGGGAGCGAATCCACCCCCGTGCCGCGCTGCCGGTCTCAGGGATCGAGGAGGACTCGCTTCAGCTTCGGTC
The DNA here is from genome assembly GCA_041658565.1 of Actinomycetota bacterium. Lineage (NCBI taxonomy): Bacteria > Bacillati > Actinomycetota > Actinomycetota bacterium. The sequence continues at coordinate 1,023 of JBAZZY010000106.1, forward strand.
GGATGGCGGAAAAGTAGACGATCGAGCCGATGACTCCGAGGAAGATCTGAACCAAGATCCACACGACCTTGTTCTGGTTGGCTCCCTGCCAAAGACTCTCGGGCCGCACCGCCGCGTCAATGATCCCCCAGATCGGCAGCGCGCCCATCGCAATCAAGGCGACAACCAAGACGAGCAGTTCCTGCGGTCCAACATCGACTGCCAAGACCATGTGCCCCCCTCCCGCCGATTCCGCAGTCGCCCGTGAACTCGAAAGGGAGCCCGCTCGCGCGCATCCCCCAGGATCACTCCCGCACGATCACGCGTAAGCCTACGCCGGCCCTCGGCAATCAGACACGCCCGGCCCGCTGCGCGTCGCCGGCGGAAACAGGTCCGGCTCGACGCGCAGGCCATCCCATACCTTCCGCGAGTCGCAGGCGCTCATCGGCGGGCGGCTCAGATCGGCCAAGTTCTCTCGCTATTCCCGGTCGTGCTTCGCCGCGCCTAAACCTCTACCGTCGCGCGTGGCGGTGGGCCCGTGGTGTAACTGGTAGCACGCGATCCTGCGAAGTTCGAAGTACGAGTTCGATTCTCGTCGGGTCCACCCCTCATATTCCGATGAGGGACCATCGCCGGGGCGGCGAACAGGAATAGCCGTCCTGCCACCCGGCACTTGCATCGAAACATGGACGTGCCACAATGAACCCATCGCAGGATCGCACCCGTGCACCACGGGACGTCTCGAACGCGAAGGGGCGGGGCTAAGTCCTCGCCCCTTTCGTATGCGAGATGGTCAGGGGAACGAGTCTTACTCTGGAATAAAGCTGCGAGCAGGATCACGGTCACAAAGGCTTTCAGGCTCGTACGCCCCTTCCTAGGCTGGCCGAGCACCGAGCCGACGACGCAGTCGCCAGCACAAGGAAGTCGTCAGAGGAGCGAAGCCGTCATCCGCGCTCCTCGAGAGTAACTCGGTACCAGGCACCGTCCAGCTTGATGACGGCGTACTCGGGCGTCCCCTGCGGCTGACCATCGAAGAGGTCCGTGACGGCGGCAACCGCTCCGAGTGTTTGCGACATGCGCTCGCGGAACCAGGAGCACGTGCCCCTCCGCAACCGGGTTCCGGTCGAGGAACGCAACATGTTCGTCATCCGCCCACACCACGTGCGCGGATTGCGGGTCGGCCACGATGCCGCAGAAGTTGCAGTTCGGATCGACCATCCCACCTCCGTTCAAGGCAATCCAGCCGTTCACAAGATGACACACATCCATGCTCGCGCGCACAAGCTCAGAGCGTGCGAGATATCGGCGTCGAAAAGGAGTCTCAAGCGCCCGCGACGAGCTTGCGTTCACGATCAGCGGCAAACGCGAGACAGGCGCGAATGTCTTCCAACTCAAGGTCGGGAAAGTCGCGCAAGATCGCTGATTCACTCATCCCCGAGGCGAGATAGCCCAACACGTCGGACACCGTGATCCGCAGCCCGCGAACGCAGGGCTTTCCCCCGCGCTTCCCGGGCTGGATCGTGATCCGATCG
>JBAZZY010000107.1 GCA_041658565.1 Actinomycetota bacterium
AATGCGTCCACCGTCGGTTTGCGGCCACGAAAGCGAACAAATAATTCCATGGGTTCCTCGCTGCCACCGCGTTCGAGCACGTGGTTTAAAAATTCCATTCCGGTGCGTTGGTCGAACACGCCATTTTCCTCGAATTTCGAGAACGCATCGGCCGACAACACCTCGGCCCATTTGTAGCTGTAGTAACCCGCGGCATAGCCGCCGGCGAAAATATGCGTGAAACCGTTCTGAAACCGATTATAGGCGGGCGGGAACAGCACCGCGACCTCGGCGCGTACCGCTTCCAGCAGTTGCTGCACGGTTTTCGGTCCCGTCGGTTCGAAATCGCTGTGCAGACGCATGTCGAACAGCGCCAACTCGATCTGGCGCACGCACTGCATACCGGACTGGAAATTCCGCGCAGCGAGCATCTTTTGGTACAACGCCTGCGGGAGCGGCGCGCCGGTCTCGTGGTGCGCGGCAATCAGGTCAAGCGCCGCTCGCTCCCAACACCAATTTTCCATGAACTGACTCGGCAGCTCAACCGCGTCCCAAGCCACGCCGTTGATGCCGGACACGCCCACGTAATCCACGCGCGTGAGCATGTGGTGCAGCCCGTGGCCGAATTCGTGGAACAGCGTCGTCACCTCGTCGTGCGTAAACAACGCCGGCCGGCCTTCCACCGGCGGCGAGAAGTTGCACACCAGGTAAGCCACCGGCACCTGCACGCCATCGGCCGAGCGCTTGCGCGCGATGCAGTCGTCCATCCATGCGCCGCCGCGCTTGTTGGTGCGCGCGTACAGGTCCATGTAGAAGCGCCCGCGTAACTCACCGGCGCTGTCGCGGATCTCGAAGAAACGCACGTTGGGGTGCCATACCTGCACGCCGCGCTGCTCGCGGATATCGAGACCGTAGAGACGACGCACGACCTCGAACATGCCGGGCACAACTCTGGTTTCCGGCAGATACGGGCGCAGGTCTTCTTGTGAGATGGCATAGCGTTGCTGCCGCAGCTTCTCCGAGTAATACGCCACATCCCAGGATTCGAGCGCGGTCACGCCGTGCGGTTCCTGCGCGAAGCGTTTGAGTTCCTCGACCTCCTGTTGCGCCGCTGGACGGGCGCGGCGCGCGAGGTCGCGCAGGAATTGCATGACCTCGGCAACGCTCTTGGCCATGCGCGTCTGTAGCGCGTATTCCGCGTAATTCGGATAACCCAGCAGCGCCGCGGCTTCAGTGCGCAGCTTTAATACCTTTGGAATCAACTCGCCGTTGTCCCAACGACCGGCATGCGGCCCGACCTCGGAGGCGCGCGTCACGAACGCCTCGTACATCTGCTGGCGCAGATCGCGCCGGTCAGCGTAGGTCATGAAGGCGATATACGACGGGCCTTCGAGCGTGAAGCGCCAGCCGGCCTTGCCTTGCTGATGCGCCGCCTGCTGCGCCACCGCGCGCGCGGACTCGGGCAGACCGACGAGGTCGGCTTCGTTCGTAATCAAAAGCTCCCACGCCTGGGTCGCGTCGAGCACGTTTTCGGAAAACCGGCTCGTCACCCGGGAAAGCTCTTTCTGGATTTCCTTGAAGCATGTCTTCTTGTCCACCGGCAACTCGGCACCGGCGAGACGGAAATCGCGCAGCGTGTTGTCGATGATTTTTTTCTGCGCCGTCGTCAGCGGGGCATAGTCGGGCGAAGCGGCGATGGCCTTGTAACCGGCATACAGCCGCTCGTCCTGCGCCAGCTCGGTGTAATACTCGCTCAGGCGTGGGAGGTTTTCATTGTACACCGCGCGCAACGCATCGCTGTTCAGCACGCCGTTAAGGTGCGACACCGGCGACCACAACCGCGCCAATCGCTCTTTCATATCCTCGATCGGCTGCGCGAAGTTATCCCAGTTGCACTGCGTCACGGACGCGAGCAACTGCTCCAGCGCGCGACGGTTGTCGGCCAGCAGGGTATCGAGCGCGGGTTTAACATGCTCCGGACGGATCGCGGCGAAACGCGGCAGTCCCGAGATATCGAGCAACGGATTTTGCATGAGATTTGTCTGGTGATAACCGCGAAATGGGCGGAAAATGTAACACGGACGCGCGCTGCTTCACCATGACCACGCACCCTTACGACGCCCTGACACCGGAAGTTATTCTCGACGCGGTCGAAACCTTCGGCGTCCGGGCGACGGGCGCGCTGCTGGCGCTCAACAGCTACGAAAACCGCGTTTACCGTGTGGACACGGAAAACGACGGCGTCCTGGTCGCCAAGTTCTACCGCCCGCAGCGCTGGTCGGACGCGACCATCCTCGAGGAACACAGCTTTGCGCAGATGCTCGCCGAGCACGAGATTCCGGTGGTGGCGCCACTCACGCATGCCGGCAGCACGCTGCACCGTCATGCCGGCTTTGGTTTCGCGCTGTTCCCCTGGCGCCCCGGGCGCGCGCCGGAACTGAATACCAGCGACGATCGCAAACTCCTCGGGCGTTTTCTCGGGCGGTTGCATCGTCTGGGCGCGGCGGAATCGTTCCAGCACCGGCCGACGTTGTCGGTCGCTGAATTCGGCG
>JBAZZY010000108.1 GCA_041658565.1 Actinomycetota bacterium
TGGCCGGGCGCAAGACAGGATCCCCCGCATGGGTGTCGGTCGATGGCAGGGGCAAGGCGAACCAGAAGGTCGCCCCGGCTTCGGGTTTGCCTTCGCCCCAGATGCGGCCGTTGTGCCGGTGCAGGATGCGCTGGGCGATGGCCAGGCCGACGCCGGTGCCTTCGAATTCGTCCTGGCGGTGCAGGCGCTGGAAGACGCCGAACAGCTTGTCGGCATACTGCATGTCGAAGCCGGCGCCATCGTCCCTGACCCAGTAGATGGCTTCCCCGCCTTCCGTGCGGCCGCCGACTTCGATGCGCGCGACGGGATGCCGGCGCGTGAACTTGGCGGCGTTGCCGAGCAGATTCGCCCAGACCTGGCGCAGCATGGCGGCGTCGCCGCCGGCGCGCGGCAGCGGCGGCAAGAGCGCGAACTCGATGGCGCGTTGCGGCTCGGCCGCGCGCAACTCGTCGATGACGCCCAAGGCCATGGCTTCCATGTCGATCGACTGCCGGTCCATTTCGCGGCGCCCCATGCGCGAGAAGCCGAGCAGGTCGTCGATCAGTTGCCCCATGCGTTGGGCATTGTCGCGCACCACCTGAAGCTGGCGACGGCCTTCGTCGTCGAGCCGGTCGGCGTAGCCGGTCAGCAGCTTGCGCGAGAAACCGTCGATGGCGCGCAGGGGCGCGCGCAGGTCGTGGGATACCGAATAGGAAAACGCCTCGAGCTCCTTGTTGGCGCCTTCGAGTTCTACCGTACGTTGCTGCACCCGCTCTTCAAGCTCGGCATTGAAGCGCTGGATTTCCCTTTCGGCGGCCTCGCGCCTGACAATTTCCGCGCGCAGGTTGTTGATCGAAGTATAGGAGTCGCGCAGCCGGCGGATCATGCTATTGAAGGACTGTGCCACTGCCCCGAGTTCATCCGCCGTGCCTAGCAGCCTGTCGGACTTGACCTGAATTTTGAGGGATCGACAAGTTTACTCGGCGCTTTTTGGTTGAGTATATGCATAATGGTTACGCTTTACCCTATTTCCATCGCTTTTTGCCTCATTTCACCAGCTACCGGCACAATTTGGGCGCAACACGGCCATACGCTTCACATTCCACGCGAGACAGACCAGCGTCCACTCCCCGCTGACGTTGTTCAGTCCGCGAAGAAGAAACTGCCGAAAGCCCATCACCGACTTGATGATGCCAAAGACCGGTTCGACCGTTTGCTTGCGTAACGCGTAGAGCGCTCGCCCTGCCTTCGTTTTCAACTGGTGGGCCATGGCCTGCATCGGCGCGGCATCATCGGGCAAGGCGGCAGGCTCGCTGTGACGCTCACGCCAGCCCGGATGGTGCTCCTCCCTCGCTACCGCAATCAGCGGTTCAATGTGAGCGGCCTCGCATGCCTTGATGTTCTTCTCGCTGGAGAACCCCGTGTCAGCAATCAGGCGCTCCACCGCGCCCAGCACCGCCGTCTGCCCTTCGATCGTCTTCAGCATCGGCTCGACCTGTTCCTTGTCGTTGGGTGCCTGCGTGACGCCAGTGGCAACGACCAGCATCGTGGAGGCATCGACGGCCGCTTGGGCGTTGTAACACTGCTCGAAGCCGCCACCGGCCACCGGCATGATGCGGGATTCATCGTCGGTAAGATTGATCTGGTCGCTGTCCTTCGGTCCGGGTTTCGGCGCCTCGGGCGTCTTGCCCCTTGCCTTCTTCCCCGTCTCTTCCTCTTTGGCGGCGCGGCGCGCCATCTTCTCGTCGTACTCAGCTTTCTCACGCTGATAGCGCTCCGCGGCCCGCGCGGCAATTTTGGCCTTGGCCGCCGCCATCACCGCCAGCCGGTCTTCGCGGCGCTTGATCTCTTCGGGAAGGCTGACGCCATCCGGGATGTCGGCCTGATCCGCTTGTTCGGCCAAGGCCAACAGTTCCTGCACTTCTGCCTTGAGCTGGACTTCAAGCTTCTCGATGTGCCCATGCGACAGCGCGCTGTGGCGCGAGGCGTTGGCGTGGATCTTGGTGCCGTCCAGACAGACGGTGCCCAGTTTGAGCAGTTTCATTTCCTGGGCCATTTCCAGCACCTGCACAAACAGGTTCGCCAGTTCGTCAAGGAAGCGACGACGGAAGGTGGCCAGGGTGTCATGATCCGGATGGCTGTTGGCCGCAATGTAGCGGAAGGCCACCGAGTCATACGTGGCCCGCTCCAGCCGGCGACTGGAGAAGACCCCCGTAGCGTAGCCATAGACCAGAATCGCCAGCAAGGTTGCCGGATGGTGCGCCTTCGAGCCTCGTCCCGCGTACTGGCGGGTCAGATTCGACAGGTCCAGTCCGTCGATGACTTCAACGACAAACCGTGCCAGGTGATCTTCGCCCAGCCAGTCATCTACTGACGGCGGCAGCAGATAATCAGTCTTGCGGTCGGTTACGATGAAGTTAGACATGGCGGAACACTGGAATTTAACAAGGAAATGACTATAGCATAGTTCAGCCTGCCGTGCAACAATTTTTTAAGTCCGACAGGCTGCTAGCCCGTTCTTGCCGTGGGAAACG